>CAMBDR010000468.1 GCA_945864765.1 Janthinobacterium lividum
GCATTAAATTCTCCTTGGTGTTTAAGAACATTATTTCATGAAGGGACCCCAGGTAGGCTCCCGTATATCGCCAGCTTGAGTCGATATCCGCGTTTTAATGCGGCCATCGACCGATACCACTGCAAGTGAACCCTGTCTGCCCGATGCCGTTGCGTACATGATGTATTTGCCATTGGCAGCAAAACTGGGCGATTCATCACGTGCGGTATCGGTTAACTTGAGTTCTTGCCCACTGACTAAATCTAACACATAAAGTTGAAATTTGCCTTCGCGGCGCGAAATATAGGCTAAATTTTTACCGTCCGGTGAAACGCGCGGGCTAATATTGTAGCTGCCGGTAAAGGTGATGCGTTGCGCATCGCCACCGTTGGCACTCATGCGGTAAATTTGCGGGCCGCCGCTGCGGTCGCTGGTAAAGTAAATGCTTTGGCCGTCGGCAGAAAACTGCGGTTCGGTTTCGATATTGTTGGATTGGGTTAAGCGACGTAAATCGCCACCCTTGGCATTGACCACATAAATTTGCGTGATGCCATCGCGCGAGAGCGCCACGGCAATTTGGTTGCCATCGGGCGACCAGGCGGGCGCGGAATTGCTACCCTTGTAATTGGCGACCTGAATGCGCTCACGGGTGATCAGATTTTGTACATATACCACCGGCTTGCGGTTCTCAAATGAAACATAGGCGACCTTTGTGCCGTCCGGCGACCAACGCGGCGAAATAACCGGTTCGCTTGAACGCAGCGCCACTTGAATCCCGTCACCATCGGCATCGGCCACTTCAACCCGATATTCTTTGCCCGCCTTGGTAATATAGGCCATGCGGGTGGCAAAAATGCCGGGCGTACCAGTCAGTTTTTCATAAATATCGTCCGCGATGCGGTGTGCGGCAATGCGCACAAAATTGCTCGGCACCGCCTGGGTCAGGGTTGAAACCTGATTGGTTTTGATGGCGTCAAACAAGCGATAACGCACATCAAAGCGGCCATCCACCAGCTTGGTAACGCTGCCGATTACCACCGAATCCGCGCCTTTGGCTTTCCAGTCGGCATAATTGATGGGGGTGGTGTCGGTTTGGCTGAGCGGGGTGTCGATGATTTTGAATAAGCCGCTACGGGTTAAATCGGCTTTGATGATGGCCGATACATTGTGCGGTGCGATGTTTTCATCGGCAAAGCCCAACACCGCAATCGGGATTTGGGTGGTGCCGGGGCCATATAATTCAATTTTGAGTTGTGCGTGGGCGCTCTGAAAAAAGCACAGCCCCAGGCATAAACCCAGACTGCTGATGATGCGGATGAAGGTATGGTGCATTCTATTCATGGTGGTCATTCTTTTAAGTTAAATTCTAAATCCAGCTCACGTATCACTGAACCGTCTTTGTTTCTGGGAAGCGGGGACGATTTGGAGATGGCGTTTTCCATGGCAGCGTCATAGGCGGGGATGCCACTGCTTTTGGTCATTTTAATGCCGATAATTTCACCCGTTGGTAATTGCGTCACTTTAAACGTGACCCGTGGGTTGCCGGCCACATTGGTGTCGCCAATATAACTCTTGTTGCTGTCGATTTTGGCTTTGATCAGCGCGCCATAGCCAGGGTCGCCACGTTGCCCGGTCGAGCGCACGGCATCCCCCGTGGCCGAGGCGGGGCCGGTGGCACCGTTGATGCGGTTCATTTGTTCAGCACGTAGTTTATCCAGCGCAGCTTGTTCGATTTTTTCTGCCTTAAGTTTTTCTGCTTTGGCGGTTTTCTTATCCACTTCGGGCTTGGGTGCGGAAACGACTGGCTTGGGCGTTGGCTTGGGCGTCGGCTTGGGCGTCGGTTCGGGCTTGGGGGTTGGCTTAGGGGTTGGCTTAGGCTCGGGCTTGACCTTGAGTTTGGGTTTGCGCTCGGGTTTGCGTTCCAGCACAATCTCGGGCGGCTTTACGGGTTCTGGCACAGGTTCGGCTTTCGGTTCCGGTTTGGGCATGGGTTGGGCTTGGGGCGGCGGCACATCCATCGGCTTGGGGGCGGCTTGGCGCACGGTGGTATCCCATACTTCGGCTTCGACCGTGATCGGGGTTTCGTTTTGCCAGCGTATGCCTACCCACAAAAAACTGATCAGCATCAAATGCACGACGCCTGCCAGCACAAACGCGCCAAAACGGCCCGGTTCTGCAGGTATGGAGTAGGCGAGGGTGCTCATGATCGGGGTTGGGCTTTCGTACTGATAAGGGTTATTCTGGCTTGCCTGGGCTTACATTGGTTTATCGGGATGCTGATTTTTTGGGCCGCTTATTTGGTCGCCAGGCCAACGCGGTTAATGCCTAATTTCTTGGCTTCGGAAATAATTTGCACCACATCATCATATTTGCAATCTTTATCAGCGGCCAGCATGACCGGAAATTCGGCATGGGCTTTGTGTAAGACCCGTAAGGCATTCAAAAGTTTAGCGCGGTTGTCGGTTTTTTCAACATCACTGGTTGGGCCTTTGCCATTTTTGACTTCGATCTGGGCGCTGGCATCGGCTTTGAGCGTGATTTGAATATATTCGGTCGGTGCCAGGGTAGAGCGCGCCGCCGTGGGCAGGTTAATCACGCTGGGGTTGGTTAAGGGTGCCACCACCATAAAAATCACCAACAACACCAGCATCACGTCGATATACGGCACGACATTGATTTCGGCTTTAAATTTACGGGTGCGCCCACCGCGCATACCACCTGAGTACGAACTGGCCATAATGAATGATTCCTAGCGTGACTGGCGTTGCAAAATATTGGAAAACTCTTCAACAAAGCTTTCAAAGCGGATCGCCAGGCGATCCACATCGTGCGAGTAGCGGTTGTAAGCGACCACCGCCGGAATGGCGGCAAACAAGCCAATTGCGGTAGCAATCAGGGCTTCGGCAATGCCGGGGGCCACCGCCGCCAAGGTGGCTTGCTGCACATTGGCCAAACCGCGAAAGGCATTCATAATGCCCCAGACCGTGCCAAATAAGCCAATATACGGTGAAACCGAACCCACCGAGGCCAGAAAGGCCAAATGCGATTCGAGCGCATCGAGTTCACGCTGAAAGGCCGCGCGCATGGCCCGCCGGGCGCTATCGAGTATCGCGCTCGGGTCAAAAGTTTCTTTATGATTCGCGGCCGATGCCTTGCCCTTGATGTATTCACCCATGCCCGCTTCAAATATACGCTGCAGGGCACCGCCCTGTTCGCGATTTTCGCTGGCATTTTGATACAAGGCATGCAAACTGCCGCCGCCCCAAAAGTTGCGCTCAAACTCTTCGGTTTGGGAGCGCGCGTTGCGAATGGCAAACATCTTGCGGAAAATATAGGTCCAACTCATCAGCGATATGACCAGCAGCAAGGCCATAACCAATTGCACCAGCACCGAAGCGTTGGTAATGAGGGTGAGGAATGAAAGGTCTTGAGTAGCAGTCATGAAAGTCTGGTTGGCAATAGTGGGTTGGCTAAGTTTGCCTGATTATAGCCATATCTGCCCATAAACGTGGTGGCTTTGTTGGTGTTGTCTGGGCAGGAAGTGGCTTCAGGAGCTATTTTTGCTCATTTCTGCTGATTTGGCGTTTATTAATTGTAGCAAGATGTAATTTTTGCGACGACCTGCGCCGGAATCGGGCAAGGGCGTAAGCTGGTTCGGCTCACGCACGCCACCAAGATCCGACCAGTGACCAAACATCGTTCACCATGCCAGGCTTGTTGTAAAAAATCAATGGATGCCAGACCAAGCTTTTCGATTTTTACGCAAATACGCAACATGTCGTCCAGTTTGGCGGGCGCTGAATAATCGATTTGGGTCGATTTGACGACAAATATGACGCCTTCTTGTTCGACCAGTAGCTGTTGCGCAACGTCGGCGTGGCGCAACCATTCGGTGCGCGCCCGTTCGAAATATTTCAGGTAATTGGCATAATAGACAATGCCGCCCGTGTCGGTATCTTCGTAATATACCCGCACGGGCCAGTTAAATTCATTCATGGCTTGGCCTTCTTATTTATTGTCATCAGAAAATTTTAATACCGGTTCTGCCTTTTCGTCCGGTTTTGCCTGTGGGGCCGAAGCGCCAGCAGAAGCGCTACTGCTGGCGCTGCCATCGTTGTCAGACGAGAATTTTAAAGCAGGGCCATCGTCTTTGGCTTCAGCTTTGGTAGAAGCCGGGGCACTGGTTTTGGCCGATGGCGCATCAATCCTCAGTTCCAATTGCTCCTGGTTATTCTCTTTTTTATCAACCGAGACCAGGTTTGGAAAGGCAATGATCAAACCGACCATGACCACTTGAATCACCACAAAGGGAATCGCGCCCCAATAAATATCGGATGTTTTGACTTCTTTGGGCGCCACCGAGCGCAGGTAAAACAAGGCAAAACCAAAGGGCGGATGCATAAATGAGGTTTGCATGTTGACACCCAGCAAGACGCCAAACCAGATCAGGTCGATGCCCAGTTTTTGCGCGACCGGGCCAACCAGTGGCACTAAAATAAAGGCCAACTCAAAAAAGTCGAGGAAGAAAGCCAATACAAAGAACAGGATGTTGACCACAATCAGAAAGCCGATTTTGCCGCCCGGTAGTGATGTGAGTAAATGTTCGACCCACAGGTCGCCATTGATGCCACGAAACAC
>CAMBDR010000469.1 GCA_945864765.1 Janthinobacterium lividum
AATCTGAGTCTCAATGGATGCATCAGAAGGCGTATGTTCCATGCATCACCAATAGAAAAAAACCGAGAAAACATGCGCAATCAGGCTGGCAAACAGCGCGAAAGCGAGCGGCACATGAACCAACAACCAGGCTTCGGTCCAGGTTCGCAGATGCACAAAGGTGCGTATCAAATCAAGTTGCTGCAATCGGCGATATTGCAGGGTGTAGACTTCCTGGGCAAAATGCCGGGTTTCGTTACCGGGATCATCCTGTTTGATGTACTGTTCCAGCAACTTCAGCGCCCGCCGGGTGGTGCAGTTGGGATTGGAGCCAAGCAGGCGCTGCCAGCGTGAGGTAAATATTTTTCCATTGGCCGAAGCGTCCAACAGTGCCCGTATTTCGGCGGGAAGGTGCTCGCCTATCTCGCGGCATTGCTCATCCACCAGGCTCAAAGCCTGGCCATGTTGCTGTAAGGTTTTTCCGTTGAGCAAATTACCCATCCGCACAGGCTGGCGGTAATACAGAAAAACACCCCAAAAACCGCTGAATATCACCAACATGGTGAGGGTATAGGCCAGCGTATGAATATTCCAGCCAAATTCAAAACCCGAATGCAAGGTGGCAATAATTGCCAGCGCAATGCCCAAATACACATGGGCCGAGAGCCAACCCAGCACCGAGCCCATTCGGGAATTATATGCCCGCTTGCGTAGCCCAAATGCCAGCAGCCATAAAACCAATACCGCAGCGAGCGTGCCCAAACCATAACCGAGCCAAGTGCCGCCACCAGGTTTGATGGGCGGGGTGTCCCATGCATAAAGAATGATACAAAGCAGCGCCAAGGCAATGGCCCACTTCAAGTATTTAAGTCTATTAAAAGACAATATATTATCCTGGATCATAGCCTTATTTCCAGACACTACTGGATAGTGCATATGCACAAAATACGGACTACACCGATTCAGTTGTGGTACGCTGACGTCACTCAAGCCCAACCCGGGAATCCAACCTGTGATTACTTATTTGATCTCAAATATACGATAGCACAACGCATTCCGATTAGTGCATTATTTCATAACTTGTTTTGAATTAAAAAAACTGCTTGCCTAACCACCAAAAAATGGCCGCAACAAAGGCCGATGCCGGAATCGTCAAAACCCAAGCCCACACAATGCCGCCCGCAACCCCCCAGCGCACCGCATTCATCTTTCGAACCGATCCCACGCCCACAATTGCGCCAGTAATCGTATGCGTGGTGGAAACGGGTATACCCATTGCAGTCGCCAGGAACACAGTGCAGGCACCGCCCGTTTCGGCACAAAATCCGCCGACTGGTTTTAATTTGGTAATGCGTTGCCCCATGGTTTTTACGATACGCCAACCACCAAACAAGGTGCCCAAACTAATGGCAGTATAGCAAGACATAACCACCCATTTCGGCAAACTGTCTTTCGGGCCAACACTACCACTGGCAATTAAAATCATCCAAATAATACCCATTGTTTTTTGCGCATCATTACCACCGTGATTCAAACTAAACAAAGAAGCAGACACCAGTTGCAGGCGGCGAAACCACTTATCGACCCGTGCAGGCGAAGAACGCACGAAGATCCACGAAACCGCCACCACCAAAATCGAGCCAAACAAAAAGCCCAGCGCAGGCGAGAGGACAATAAAAAGAATGGTTGTCCCCAATTTAGCCAAACCCAGCGAACCGACCCCCGCTTTGGCCACCGCAGCCCCCACCAAACCACCGATTAAGGCATGGGATGAAGAAGATGGAATGCCATAATACCAAGTTACGATATTCCAAAAAATAGCCCCAACCAAGGCACCGAAGATAACATATTGATCGATGATACCAGGGGCAATTAAATCCTTGCCCACGGTAGTCGCAACGGTCAATTCGAACACAAAATAAGCGACAAAATTAAAAAACGCCGCCATCGCCACCGCCGTATGCGGCTTCAACACCCCGGTCGAAACCACCGTTGCAATCGCATTGGCAGCATCATGAAAACCATTCATGAAGTCAAACAGTAAAGCCAGGCCAATTAATAATACCAGTATATGAATACTGATTTGCATAGTATGCATGACAATTACTCGCTCTTAAAGAAGGATGATGAACTGATAACGCATAGAATCAAGCATATAACTAAGCATTCTCGACCACAATGCCTTCGATAATCACCGCCACATCTTCACAGCGATCCGTCACCGTTTCCAAAATCTCATAAATCGCTTTGAGCTTGATCAGGTTGCGCACATCGGGTTCGTCGCGGAACAATTTGGACAAGGCGGCGCGCATGACGTGATCGGCATCGGATTCCAAACGGTCGATTTCGACGCACAAAGCCAGCATTTGGCGGGAATTGTCCATATTATGCAACAAAGCCACCGCTGCCTGGACTTTTTCAACACAAGCCAGGCATAGTTCAGCCAAACGCTTGGCTTCCGGCGTAATGACTTGAATATCGTAAAGGGAAACGGTTTGCGCCGCATCTTCCATTAAATCGAGGATATCATCCATGCGGGTAATGAGCTTATGAATTTCATCCCGGTCCAGCGGCGTAATAAAGGTTTTGTGCAAGGTATTGATGGTGGCGTAGGTGATTTTATCCGCCTCTTTTTCGATGGTTTCAATGGCATGCACCCGAATGTCGAGGTCATCAAAATTAGTCATCAAAGCGACTAATTCTTTTGCGCCCTTCACACACAACGCTGCATGTTGGTTAAAATAATCAAAAAACTTGCCATCATGAGGCATCAAACTTCCAAACATATTCGCTCTCTCTATGATTTAAGCGGAAATTCATTATCAAAAAAATATTTTCCACAAAACGATTCCGACAAAAGCCTGATCAATCACCACCATACACACCCAAACTACCCGTGTAATTATCAAACTTGGTGTACTTACCCAAGAAAGTCAAACGTACCGCGCCAATCGGCCCGTTACGTTGTTTGCCGATAATAATTTCCGCCGTACCTTTATCGGGTGAATCAGGATTGTATACCTCATCGCGATAAATAAACAGAATCACGTCTGCATCTTGCTCAATTGCACCCGATTCGCGCAAATCAGACATCACGGGGCGCTTGTTCGGTCTTTGTTCCAAAGATCGGTTCAACTGTGACAAGGCGATGACAGGACAGCCTAATTCCTTGGCCAAACCCTTCAAACCGCGCGAAATTTCCGAGATTTCGGTAGCGCGATTTTCACCCGGCGAGTTGGCACCCATCAGTTGTAAATAATCGACAATAATCAAACCCAGCTTGCCACATTGACGCGCCAGACGACGCGAGCGGGCACGTAATTCAATCGAGTTCAAGGCGGGCGTTTCATCAATGAACAATTGGGCATTATTCATTTTTTGTATCGCATGGGTCAGGCGCGGCCAATCTTCATCTTCCAGCTTACCAATACGCAGGCGTTGCTGATCCAATTTACCCACCGAACCCAGCATACGCATGGCCAACTGGGCACCACCCATTTCCATCGAAAACACCGCCACTGGCAAACCGGAATCAATCGCGACATTTTCACCGATATTAATCGAAAACGCGGTTTTACCCATCGAAGGGCGTCCGGCGACGATAATTAAATCACCCGGCTGCAAACCCGAGGTCATGCGATCCAAATCAATAAAACCGGTCGGCACACCGGTAATTTCGCTGCTACTATCGCGGTTATACAATTCATCAATCCGCTCCACCACCTGGGTGAGCAAAGGTTGAATCGCCTGAAAACCTTGCGCACCGCGCGAACCTTCTTCGGCAATGGCAAAAATTTTGGATTCGGCTTCATCGAGCATGGCTTTCACTTCCTTGCCCTGCGGATTAAAGGCCTGGCCCGAAATTTCATCCGCCACGGTGATTAATTTGCGCAAAATGCCACGATCACGCACAATCTCGGCATAACGCCGGATATTCGCCGCCGAGGGCGTATTTTGCGCCAGTGCATTCAAATACGCCAAACCACCCACTTCCTCGGCTTTCGCCACCGAGGTGAGCGATTCAAACACCGTAATCACGTCAGCCGGGCGGGCGGCGTTGATGAGGCGCACCATATGCTGGAAAATAATGCGGTGGTCGTAGCGGTAAAAATCTTCTTCATGCATGAAATCGGCAATCCGATCCCATGCCGCGTTATCGAGCAATAAACCGCCCATGCCTGCGGCTGCACGTGAGCCAGTGGTATCCGAAAAAAATAATTGCGCTGGGCGCGGACGGAAAGGCGGAGCGCGTGATCACGGTGCCGCACGGGATCTGCGGCCAGGTGTTTGTCGAAGGGGTGCTCTATCTCGTGACGACGGACGCCGAGGAGACGAACGAGTATTGGCTCACGCGCGTCGAGATGACGTCGGCGGGTGCGGGTGAGCCGAAGTGTGAGGACGTGGCGCGGATTCCGTTTCAGGCGCGGGCGCTGGCGTGGGATGGCGCGAAATTTTGGACGAATCACCGCGAGCAGAATCAGATCGTGGCGTTCGCGCGGGTGGGGTGACGGGGCCGCAGGTGAGTCAATCGCTTAGCGAGTTGGCGAGGATTTCCTTGAGGTGAGCTTGATAGGGGACCCCGCGCTGGTTGGCGCGGGTCTTGAGCTTGTGG
>CAMBDR010000470.1 GCA_945864765.1 Janthinobacterium lividum
TCGCCCGAACTGACCAATAGCTTAAAGCGCGAACAAGCCATCTATCTGCAATTGCAAAGCGAAGCAGCACGCCAGCAAATTTCGGCACGCAAGCAAAAACTGCTGGCGCGGCGCGATGCGGATCAGGCTGAAATTGATCGGGTTTCCGCCGAGCGCACTTACCAAAGGATTGAGGCGGCGGGCGTAGCGGGCGTGATCGCCAAGATCGACTTTTTGAAGGCGCAAGACGCGCTGAAAAGCGCAGAAATCCGCGCCAAACACGCCGAACTGGCCACCAGACTGGAACAGGATGACGTGGAACTGGCACTTAAAACCAAACTCAGCCAGTTGGAACAACAACGCCTGGTGGTGGACAACGCCCAACGCCGCGTCGATGACTTGAGCTTGCGCGCGCCGGTGGATGGCATCGTTGGCACGCTCTCCGTGACCGACCGCGCCGTGGTCAGCGCCAATAGCGCCTTGATGACGCTGGTGGATTTGTCGCAACTGGAAGTGGAATTGGAAGTGCCGGAATCGTTTGTCAGCGATATTGGCATCGGCATGCAGGTGGAATTAACCGTCAACGGCGCAAACACCTTGGGCACACTCTCTGCCCTCTCGCCAGAAGTGGTGAACAACCAGGTGCGCGCCCGGGCACGCTTTAACGCCGCCTTGCCCGCAGGCATGCGCCAAAGCCAGCGCGTGAGTGCGCGCTTGCTGATCGAACAAAAAACCAATGTGCTGATGGTGCAACGCGGCTCCTTTGTCGAACAGGAAGGCGGCCACTTTGCCTACGTGCTGGAAGGCGATATCGCACGCCGCCAAGCCATTACCCTGGGCGGCACCAGCGTGAATAGCGTGGAAATTGTCCAGGGCGTGAAAGCGGGCGACAAGATTATTATTTCTGGCACCGATCAATTTGAACACGCCAATCATGTCATCATCAACCAATAAGCGCATAGTCCAACATATCCATTATTTTATCGAAAGCCCATCATGTTAAAAATGACCCAATTAAGCAAAGTGTACCGCACCCACTTAATCGAAACCCACGCCTTGCGCGGCTTTGATATCCACGTCAAACAAGGCGAATTCGTTACCGTGACCGGCCCTTCCGGCTCGGGCAAAACCACGTTTTTAAATATCGCCGGTTTGTTGGAAGACTTTTCCGGCGGCGAATATATTCTCGATGGCGTCAATACCCAGGGCATGAACGACAACGCCCGCTCACGCCTGCGCAATGAAAAACTGGGCTTCATTTTCCAGGGTTTTAATCTGATCCCTGACCTGAATTTATTCGATAACGTCGATGTGCCGCTACGTTATCGCGGCTTGCCCCGTGCCGAGCGTAAAGCGCGTATTGAACAGGCGCTGGCCGATGTGGGTCTGGCTTCGCGCATGAAGCACTACCCGTCCGAACTCTCGGGCGGGCAACAGCAACGGGTCGCGATTGCGCGTGCGCTGGCGGGCCAGCCCAAACTGCTACTGGCCGATGAACCAACCGGCAATCTGGATTCCAACATGGCGCGCAGCGTGATGGAATTGCTGGAACAAATCAACGCCAAAGGCACTACCATTTTAATGGTCACGCATGACCCGGAACTGGCGCAACGAGCGCAGCGCAATGTGCATATCATCGA
Source organism: Janthinobacterium lividum (assembly GCA_945864765.1). Taxonomy (GTDB): domain Bacteria; phylum Pseudomonadota; class Gammaproteobacteria; order Burkholderiales; family Burkholderiaceae_D; genus CAMBDR01. The sequence continues at coordinate 1,620 of CAMBDR010000470.1, forward strand.
CGGCCAGGTCTGCGATTTGGTGCGCCATTTGCCCAATTTATACCACCAGCAAAATCAAGCTCAGGATCAAAATCAAGACCCAACTCAAGAACAACCCGAGGCCGCCACATGTTAAATTACCCGATGTTAAATTACTACTTGCACCTGGGCGTAGGCAAATTACGCCATAATCCGGCCCTCACCGCGCTGATGATTATCACCCTCGCGGTAGGCGTGGCGGCCTGCGTTTCCACCATGAGTATTTTACAAATCATGTCCAACAACCCGATTCCACACAAGAGCCAACTTTTGATTTCTCCGGTGATTGATGTTGAAGACCTGAGCAACTATAAACCCGGCGACAAACCTGCGGATGAACAAATGACTTACCGGGATGCCGTTAATCTGCTGGCCAGTACGAAAAACCTGCGCCGTAGCGCGGTGTATGGCATTTCCGAAGGGATAGAGCCAAGTCGGCCCGACTTGCCCGTCACCGATGTAAAAGGCCTTGCTACCACCGCTGATTTTTTCGCCATGTTTGAAGTCCCCATGCTCTACGGCACAGTTTGGCGGGAGCAACAGGATGAACAGGGTGCGGATGTGATCGTACTGTCGCGCAAACAAAGTGAGGCGCTGTTTGGGCGAATGAATCCGGTTGGAAAACGCATCCGCATGGCCAGAAATGAATTCCAGGTTATTGGCGTACTCAACGACTGGAACCCCTTTCCGCGCTACACCCATATCATCAATGGCAATGGCGGTGCCTTTACGGGTGAAGATCAAATTTTTATCCCCTTCAAGACTGCCATTCGCCTCAAAATGTACGGCTCGGGCAGTACCCGTTGCACCCAGGGACGTGGGCCGGGTTTTCAAGGCTTGCTTGATTCGGAATGTACCTGGATACAATTTTGGTTTGAATTGAAAAATGAAGCGCAACTGGGCGCGTTGCGCGACACCCTGCACAACTATGTGGCAGAGCAAAAAAAGCTTAAGCGCATTCCCCGCCCGGATGCACTGAAACTGTATAACGTGATGGCTTGGCTGGAATACTTAAATGTGGTCAAAAGCGATAACAAGCTGGCCGTTTGGCTCGCATTCGGGTTTTTGTCACTGTGTTTGGTCAATACGGTTGGCTTGTTATTGGCCAAGTTTTCTACCCGCTCGGCCGAAGTGGGGGTACGCCGCGCCTTGGGTGCCAGCCGCAGCGATATTTTTAAACAATTCTTAAGTGAAACTCTGATCATTGGCGTGGTGGGGGCCGGGTGTGGCATTCCGTTGAGCATGGCGGCGATTTATTGGCTCGGCAAATCCAGTTTTCAGGATGCTGCCCTACCGCAAATTAACTGGTTTATTTTGGCCTCAACCATTTCGCTCTCGATAGGGGCCAGCGCACTGGCCGGCTTATTGCCGATTTGGCGCGCCAGCCAAACTACGCCCGCCTTACAATTAAAATCGCAATAATTCACCACAATAAATCACAACCACAGGAAACCATCATGGAATTTCGCCCTATTTTCAGCGCACTCTTGCGCAATAAAACCGCGCCTTTGCTGGTGGCGCTTCAGGTTGCCATCAGCCTGGCGCTGCTGGTCAATGCCCTGCACGTTGTCAATCTGCGCTTGAGCGATGCCCATCGTCCCAGCGGCATTGAGGATGAAAGTACCGTCTTTCATATCGATGCGCGCACCGTTATCAATCAAGACCCCGACTATCGTTTGGCCTTGAAGCATGCCTCGCTACGCGCCCTGAGCGCCTTACCTGGCGTGCGTTCGGTGGCCCTCTCCAATCAAATGCCGATGTCGCGCAATGGCCAATTTACCGGCCTTGCAGCCAGTCGCCAACAAACCACACCGAATCTAAGCGCAACGTATTACACCAGTGCCGGCGGCATGGTCAAAACGCTGGGCTTACGGCTGATTGAAGGGCGCGATTTTCTGCCACAAGAAGTCATCGAAAATAACACCATGGAACCTGCCAAAGCCCAAATGGTCGGAATTTTATCCCAAGCCACGGCCCAAGCCTTATTCCCCGGTGCCAAAAGCGTGCTGGGCAAGGAGTATTACATCGGCACAGGTGACGATGCCACCAGCGTGCGGATAGTGGGCGTGGTGGAACGATTGCAATCGGTAAGGGCCGAGTCTGGGGTAGCTGCCGAATATTCTTCGATTCAAGCGTTTAACAGCGGCCACTGGCAAGCCTTTTACGTGATCCGCACCGCCCCCGGCGAATTGGATAAGGTGATGCAGGCTGCCGAAGAAACCTTGCGCAAAACCGCCAACGAGCCGCTGATCATCAAAAAAAGCAGTGTCCAAACCGATAGAGCCACGCGCTACCAAAATGAAACCGCCTTAGCCTGGACGCTACTCACCGTGAGCGCCTTGCTGTTACTCATCAGCGCCAGCGGCGTGGTTGGCATGAGTAGCCTGTGGGTGGCGCAGCGGCGCAAACAAATCGGCATCCGGCGTGCGCTGGGTGCGCGCCAGATCGATATTGTGCGTTATTTTATCAGCGAAAACATCCTCATCACCAGCTTTGGGGTCAGCCTGGGGCTGGGTTTGGCGCTGGCGTTAAACCATATTTTGGTACGGCAACTGGAAATGACGCGCCTGCCGCTGGCGTTTTTATTGGCGGCGAGTGTCTTATTTTTGCTGCTGGGGATGATGGCGGCACTGGGCCCGGCCTTGCGTGCGGCACGCATTGTGCCTTCACTTGCCACACGTAGCGTATAACGTGCTAATGTGTAGGCCTGTTTAGTACTGATTACCAACATACCAACAAACCACCATGCCGACCGTACTGATTATTGACGATAACGCTTCCGTCGCGATGGCGCTGGAAGTCTTGCTCTCGCTGCACGAGATTGACAGCACCAGCGCCGCCACCCCGGAAGCGGGCTTGGCGCTGCTGGCTGAGAGTGAATTTGATTTGGTAATACAGGACATGAACTTCAGCGCCGACACCACCTCCGGCGAAGAAGGCGTGGCC
>CAMBDR010000471.1 GCA_945864765.1 Janthinobacterium lividum
CCCAATTTGCCTGGTTTTCCCGTCTGGCGCAGGCTTTGCCGCGCCCTGCCAACTACCACCCTTTATTCAACGGCATGGCCGGGGGTTGCATGCCTTGCGGCTTGCTGTATGCGGTGTTGCCGTTTGCCTTGCTGTCCGGCTCGGCCTGGTCGGGCGCGGTTTTATTGCTCTTGTTTGGTGTGGGCACGCTGCCTTGGTTATTGTTGGCGCAAACCCGGCTGGTAGGTGCCATGCGCACGCTGCGCCCCTTGGTGGGGGTGTTGATGTTGGCATGGGGCGGCTATGGCGTGCTGCAATTGCTTGGGCCGGGGCGTTTTGGCGCGGTGGCCAATGGCTTGGGGCTTTGTGCTTAAAGCCTTGGGTCGTACACAAACTGCCGCATGACTTGTGCGCCAATCCGTTTGGCGGCACTGTGCGCCGGGTTGATCAGCACATTGTATTCTTCCGGCACAATCACCGAGGGCACCAATAACAGGGGGCTGTGTTGGGCGTGAATCCAGGTATCGCCATAATTGACGCTGGTTAAACCCGGTGGTTCCGCCGCCCAAGTGGGGCCAAGCTCGCTGGCGCTAACAGATTCACGCCGCTTCCATACTGCTGCGGGGATAGTAATTTGCACCAAAAACGCATTTCGAATCGCGATATTGTCGCCCAAATGGGCCAGCGTTTCGAGTGTTGCCAAGGCAATGCTGGACGATGCATACACCACTGGCGTGCCCTTTTTATTCCAGCGCCCACCCGTAATTTTGGCCCCGCCACCGGATAAATCGGTCGCGGGGTATTGCAAGGTATGCTTGGCGATACGCCACAGTACAATATCTGCCGGGATCATTACGCCACCACACCATATTCGATATGGCCCAGGGTATCGAGTACCAATTCGTAACCTGCTTCGGTATCGAGCAAAGCCAGCGGCGCTTCACCACCCAGGGTGCGGTTTTCGCGTTTAATCCAGGCGCGGGTGGCGCTTTCGTCTTCGAATACAGCCAAGGCCCGCTGCCACAGGCGGTCGGCCCGAAACATGCGGTCTTGTTCAACCGGGGACAAGGTTTGTGACTTGCCCAGGCGCGCTTTGATGGTGCTTTTGGGCAGGCGCAAGGTTTCAAAGAGTTTATCCTGGCTCATGCCCAAACGCAGGGCGACATCCGGTGCAATTTGCGCCGAAATGCCATTGCGCATGCCTTTGATCACATCGCTGACATTGCCCCGGAATGGCGTTAAATAAGTGGCAACCGTTTGCTCAGCCAGGGGCGTGGGGCCGGGCTGGGGCAAGGGATAATTGCCGTCTTCGGTTAAGGCGCTTGTAGCGGCTTGCTTGGCTTGCTTGGTGGGTTTGGCGGTGGAATCCATGGTATTGTCCAGATCAATATACGATTTTGTCTAATTATATACCAATTTAGGCGGATGGCAAGTCAAATCGGTGGTAAGCCAAAGTCTTGCCGCGCCCGGTTGCAGCGTTCTTCCCCGGCTTCAAATTCACGACAGGTGCTGGATCGTTGCGGGTAGATGCTGCAGCCGACTTGCTGCCCAATTTCCCCCTCCAGCGCGACGCAGCGGCTCGGGCGGCGCTCGGTGCCGCGCATGGTAACATGGTGCGGGGTGATGGGTATGGTGAGCTGCTGTGGCACCTGACCTTGGGGGTGGGCGTCGGTTTCGGCCCAGTAAAACGATACACGAAAGGTGGCGCAACATGCGCCACAAGAAATGCATGGCTGACTCATTTTAAAAAAGAAAAGAAAGATTAATCAAAAGGAAGATTGACCCATAAGGCTCAGATAATTCAGCTAATTCAACTAATTCAAATAAATTTGGTTTGCTTCAAATATTTTTCCACATCGCGATAAGTATCATCGCCACCCGCATAACGCACCAGATTGCGCGCCGAGTTTAGCCATTCGATGGTCGATGGTTTCATCGCATCCAGTGCAAACGTAAAGTCGGCAGGCTGAAGTGGCCGTTCCGGGTTACCGCTTAAAATTTCATGCAACACGTTTTCTTTGGCCAGATCGATCAAACCATCAATATCGGCCCCGGAAAACTGCGGCGTGGCCGTTACCAGGGCGGCGATATCAATCCCTTCGTGTGGCACTTCGTGTAGCTTGAGTTCGATGATATGGCGGCGCGCAGTGGCATCCGGCGGTGGCACAAATAATTGCCGGGCAAAGCGGCCGGGGCGCTTCATGGCCGGGTCCACATCCCACGGCATATTGGTGGCGGCCAAAAACAATACGTCGCGGTTGTCGCGCTCAAAACCATCCATTTGCGATAAAAATTCGTTGACGATGGTGCGACTGTGTTCACTTTGCGCCTTGGAGCGGGAGAAAGCCAGCGCGTCGAGTTCATCGAAAAACAATACGCAGGGTTTGTGCGCGCGTGCCTTGTCAAACAATTGCGCCAAATTGCGCTCGCTCTCGCCCATCCACATATTCAGCACTTCACTAATGCCCACCGAAATAAAGGAGGCATGGCATTCATTGGCAATGGCGCGCGCAATCATGGTTTTGCCGCAACCCGGCGGCCCGTATAACAAAATCCCGCCGCCGCCTTGCTTTTTGAATTTGGCAAACAGGGACGGGCGTAAAAAGGGTTCGATAATGTGCAGGCGCAGCGACTTTTTCAACTCATCCATGCCGCCCACGTCGGCAAAGCTGATTTGCTCGGGTGGCTCAGGCAGCAGCGATACCACATTGTTGCTGATCGTGGGAACCAGAGACAGTATCGGTGCGCCGCTCGGGCGGGCGGTCTCTTGCAATTGTTCGAGTGCGGCGTGCTCAGCCATGCCCGCTTGAAAATCGGCTTGCTGGCGCGCCCGCATAAAGCTCGCCAGCGCCTCACTCTTGCGCCCGAGTGCCAGTTGTGCCAGCGCCACCCCGCACAGAGCGGCAGCATCGCATTGTTGCCGCTCGACCAGTTCAAACTGGGTGAGCGCCTTGGCCGATTCCTGGTTGGCCAGCAATAAATGGGCGTATTCCAGCCGCTTGGCCAGGTTGAATGGGTCAGACAGCAGTGCCTGTTCGAGTTCGATTTGGGTTGGAGGTGGGGTTGGGGTGGATGTCATGATGATTTATATCCCTGCGCCGTGAGATAACCAGCGCTTGAGTATCGGTGGGTAGAGCCAGGAGTATGCCACATAGCCCAGCATCAGGCTGCCAACAGTAGCAACGGATTGAGGGCTGGTTTGGCGCAGCCAATTGAGCAGCACCAGGGTCAGTATGTACAGCACGCCGGAGGCGAGCCAACCCCAGCGATTTAACGGCCATAAGGGCAGCATGCTCCAGTGGCTTAAACAATCCAGTTCAACCACCATGGTGAGAATGGCTTTGGAATCGGGTTGCGTCTGTAACAGTTGAATTGCGATGCGTTTTGCGGCACCATATTGGCCGCGTTGTACCAGATGCGAGATCAGCATGTGCGCCGTGCTGATACTTTCCGGATGGCGGCTCATCAATTGGGCCAGGTTCGCCTGTTCGGCATGCTGCTGCCCGGTAATCATATCGCCCATCATGCATGCCATCAGGGCGAGATCATCGTTGGGGTCCAGGCGCAAGGCTTCGCGCGCCAGGGCATGGCCTTTTTTCAGATGTTGGGTGCGAAACATCAACATCGCGTATCGGGCATACAGCACTGCGGCTTCCGGGTAGTCTTGAATCAAATCGAGTAGCAATAATTCAGCTTGCGCCAGTTCACCTTCGTCTTGCAGCACGCCAAACAACAAATAGCGCGCCTGAAAATGGGTCGGTTCGCGCGTGAGTAAGCTTTGTAGCGTGGTTTTGGCAGCGCCATTGCGCTCTTGCATATAATCGAGCAGGGCCGATTCGTATAATAGATCGGCGTCATCCGGGTATTGTGCCAGCGCCTGGGCCAAAATTGCGCTGGCGTGATCATAGCGTTTGCGCTCAATCAGATTCGATACGCGCTGCTGTAGTGCCTGTGCCGACAGGGTTGCTGCTTCATTCATAGCAACCACCCGGCCAGAATCAGCGCGACATAGCCAAAGCAGATGCAAGCGAGCGCGCTGACCCATGGGATGCGGGGTTTGTCGTCAAACAAGGCGGCACTACGATGCATTTTCAAGTGCATCAGATAAAACAGGGCCCATAATAGCAGGGCGTAGCAGCGCATCAAATAAAACCCATGGCTTGGGCCAAGTTGCTGCTGCAACCAGACCATGGCGCTGGCCATGGATAGGTGTTTGATGAGAAATAACAGGCCAAAAAAGGCGCTGGCGGCGATCAGATACACGACGGCATCCCATGGCCGGCGCAGTTTGTATGAATTGATGGCGGAAAAGGCAATGATGCCGCAGGGGCCGCCTAAAAAGGCGACGAAGAAACTGGAACCAGGAGAATGAATCTGCTTGTTGGCTTGCGTAGAAGAGAGAGACGGAGTAAGCAGGCTATCGAGCATAGAGGATAAAATAGGGAAAAAGGGCTAATAAGTGATAATGTTGCTGGAATGCATTGCATGGAAATGGTTCAACTTGGCCGGGCAAGAATAACAGAGCCTGTGGTCTGCCGTCAAGTTGTCAATCAACGCGTACAAGGAGTGGTGAATGGATGGAACGAAAGCGGCTGATAACGACA
>CAMBDR010000472.1 GCA_945864765.1 Janthinobacterium lividum
TCGTTTATCGTGAACGCACTAAACTTCGTGTTTGGCGGTTCAACGCCCCTGCCGACAATTGAGGAACGGGTCGATTATGATGCGATGTGGCTGGGCGTCTCCATGCCGGATGGAAAGGATGTAACAATCTACCGTGCAACATCGGGTGGTGCCTTTATTATTTATGACGGACTGCTCGCCGCCTTCCCCGCTGATGTGGAAGGCGTTCAATTAGAGGCAAAGCATGATGCTGCCCGTCCCAACAATCTTTCACAATACTTACTAAAAGAGATTGGCATTGAAGGAAAAGTAATCGCGAAAAACCAACGCGGCGAAAAAGAATCCTTTACCTTTCGCAGCATTGCGCCTTACATGTTTATTTCCGAAGAAACCATCATTTCTGGGCGTAGCCCAATCCTGGGGTCTGGTCAAATGATCCGCGAGACGGCTGAAAAGAATATGTTCAAGGTGTTACTCACTGGCCGTGATGACGCAGCCATTGTCACCGCAATCAAATCAGAGGTTCAAAAAATTGCGCGAGAAGCTAAAGTCGAGCTCATTGACGAAATGCTCGCCCAGATCAATGACGAATTGGGCGAAATGCCATTGAGTGTTGACGATTTGTCGGCTCAAATGGAAATGCTGGATCACAATATCCTTGATCTGCACACAACGCTTCAGGCCAAACAAAAACACATTGATACGCTCGTGCAGCAGCGCCGTGAATTATCAAACGCACACGATATCGATTCTTCGCACTATGCCGAACTCGCGCTGACATTGGCAAGGTTCACCACTCTCGATGCACTCTATGCATCAGATTTGGCACGGCTTGAGGCAATTGAAGAAGGTGCGTTGGTATTGGCGGCATTAACCGTGCAAAGCTGTGCGGTTTGTGGTGCCCCACCCGAGTCCCAAGTACACCGCCAGGGGAAAGAAGAAATCGCTCAATATCAACGGGCGGCAGTGTCAGAAGCGCGCAAGATCAAACAGGAAAGGTACGATTTGGGTCGAACCATCGCATCGCTTTCCGCCGAGGCAGAGGGGTTGAGCAAAAGGTTGGGGCTACTTGGCGAGGATCTTGAAAGAATTGAGGCGGCACTTGGACAAGTGCTACCTTCGGAAGCTGGGATCAGACGTGATTATGAGCTCATTTTGCTCAAGCGTGCGGCGCTTACACACCTGCTCGACTTACACGAACAACGAGCAACATTGGAACAAAGACGTGGACAACTGATTATGCCACAACAAAAAAAGAAAACAGGCGACAAGCTGGAAATTGGGATCGATACCAGCACCGCGTTCAAGTTTGCCCAAACAGTGAAGGCCGTGCTAACCGCATGGCACTTCCCTGATGCGGAAAATGTCCAGTTTGATGCGGAAAAACAGGACATCCAGCTTAACGGCAAGGCGCGTGCGGCCAATGGAAAAGGTGTTCGCGCTTTGCTTCACGCTGCATTCAAGATTGCCGTGTTGATATTTTGTCGGGAACATCGGCTGCCACACCCAGGAATCGTTGTGCTCGATACACCGCTGTTAACTTATCGCGAACCGCTTGAGAATGCCAAACATGGCGAACTTGAGGCAGATGAATTGGCAATCAAAAAAACAGGCTTGGCACACCATTTTTATGAGCACTTGGCAAGCTTGCGGGATATTGGTCAAATTATTATTGTGGAAAATACCGATCCACCACCTTTGGCGCATGAGATTGCAAATGTGCAGGTTTTTGTGGGTAAAGGCAAGTCCGGTCGTGCTGGTTTTTTCCCGCCACCAGTGCAACCGTAACGGATAGCGCACCACCACTATCGCAGCATTGATGTCAGGTTACCCCTTTTCCGTTTGCGCTAAATCAAGCAAAATATCGCTTTGTCTATTTCTGCCCACGCTTTACAATACGGCACCGCCCTTTATTTATTACTATCCAGCACCCATGACCGAAACCACCCGCCTTGCCAAACGCGTTGCCACGCAATTTTCTTGTTCCCGCAATGAAGCCGAGCAATATATTGCCGGCGGTTGGGTGTTGGTGGATGGGGTGGTGGTGGTGGAAGAAGCCGGTTTTCGGATTGCGCCTGAGCAAGTGCTGGCACTTTCTGCCGACGCTACCCTGGTGCCGCTCGCGCCGGTCACCATTTTGTTGCATAAACCAGCGGGCATGTCTACCGAGCAAGCGATGGCCAGTATTAGCGTGCCCAGCCAAAGCCCGCTGGATCGTTCCAAAATACGCATCTTAAAACGCCACAGCCAAGGCTTGAGCGCACCCTGTGAGTTGGAAGATGATGCCAGTGGTTTGCTGATTTTGACGCAAAATTGGCAGATTGCGCGTAAATTAAGCGAAGATGCGCGCAAAATCGAGCAAGAAATCATCGTTGAAGTCAGTGGCAAAATCGCGCCGGATGGCTTGGCGCGGCTGAATCAAACCGGCCCCTATTTGCCGTCGATCAAGGTCAGTTGGCAAAACGAAACCCGGTTGCGCTTTGCGGTAAAAGGGGTGCAGCCGGGGCAAATTATCACTTTATGCCAGCAAGTGGGCTTGACGGTGGTGGCGCAAAAGCGCATCCGCATTGCGCGCATCCCCATGGCCGCGCTGGCCGTGGGGCAATGGCGTTATTTGATGGATTATGAGCGGCTTTAAGCCGATTCAATCAAATTGATCGAATTTATCGATTTAAGCCTTCGCTTGTTGCAACTCTTGCAGCAAAACCGCCATTAATTGCGCCACTGGCATCGCCCGTGCGCGCTGCACTTGCGTACCGGCCCACAGCGACATCAATTCGGTATCATTTGCTTTGGCAGCCGCCGCGCGGATGCTGCCCGTGAGTGCATTTTGTACCGGATACGCGGGCACCTGTGCTTCCACTGCCGTCATCACTTGCATAAAGCGGTTATCGAGACCACGCGCATAGCGGCCAGAAAAGCTGCGCGTCAGGCGGGTTTGGCTGCCTGCGGCTGCAGCATCCACTTTCGCGGCATCCACTTTTGCGGCATCCACTTTTGCGGCATCAATCAGCCGCTGTTTATAGGCCGGGTGAATGCCCGATTCATCCGTCACCAAAAACGCCGTCCCCATTTGCACGGCTTGCGCACCGACTTTTTGCGCCGCAGCAATATCAGCCCCATGCATGAAGCCGCCCGCCAAAATCACCGGAATGGTTAAGGCGGGGCAAACCTCGGCGGCCAATTCCCAGACCGATTGCGTGGCCTCGGTTTGCGGCAGCAAAAACGTACCGCGATGCCCACCGGATTCAATCCCCGACGCCACCAGCGCATCCGCACCCACCGCCTGCCAGGCCTGTGCTTCGGCCAAGGTGGTGGCGGTGCCCACCACGGCAATACCTGCCGCATGCAGCGCCTCAACTTGCTGCGCAGCCAAAATATTGAAGGTAAAACTGGCCACGGCGGGGCGCAGTTCCAGCACGGCGGCAAATTGCTCGTCAAAATTTTCACACCACTTGGTGGGAATCGGCAAACTTTCCCAACCCAGGCTGGCCCATACCGGTTGCAACAGGGCCGCGCCTTGTTCGATGTCGGCTGTGCTTGGCTCGGGTGTGGCTTGCACAAACAGGTTGATGGCAAAGGGCTTGTCGCTCAGCGCGCGAATCTGCGCCACTTGCTCGCGCAGCACCGTGGGCGTGAGCAGCGACGCCCCGAGCGAACCCAAACCACCCGCATTCGACACCCCCGCCACCATGGCCGGGGTATTGGCACCGCCCGCCATCGGGCCTTGTATTACAGGATGCGGAAATAAATCAGTTAATTTCATGGCAAACTCCTTGGGGCGATGAATGAATGCGGTGAACAAGCGCGGCGTGCTTACTTGGCAGTGGGCATCACAAATTCCGCGCCTTTGGCGATGCTGTCCGGCCAGCGTTGCATGATCGATTTATAGCGAGTATAAAAGCGCACGCCTTCTTCGCCATAGGCATGTACATCGCCAAACAAAGAGCGCTTCCAGCCGCCAAACGAATGCCAGGCCATCGGCACCGGAATCGGCACGTTAATCCCCACCATGCCCACTTGTACCCGGCGCGAAAATTCGCGTGCGGTGTTGCCGTCCGAGGTAAACAGCGACACGCCATTGCCGTATTCGTGATTGTTGATAATTTCCAGCGCGCTGGCAAAATCCGGCACGCGCACCACGCACAGCACGGGGCCGAAAATTTCTTCGCGGTGAATAACCATTTCCGGGGTCACATGGTCAAACAGCGAGCCACCCATGAAAAAGCCGTTTTCATGTCCGGCCACGGTTAAACCGCGCCCGTCCACCACCAATTTGGCCCCTTGTTCCACACCGGTGGCAATATAGCCTTCAATTTTGGCTTTGTGTGCACTGGTTACCAGCGGCCCCATTTCCACGTCGGCGCGCATGCCATCACCCACCACCAACGCGCGCACGCGTGGTTCCAGCGCGGCCACCAATTTATCGGCGACATCGCCCACCGCCACGGCCACCGAAATGGCCATGCAACGCTCGCCAGCCGAACCGTAGGCGGCACCGATCAAGGCATCCACTGCTTGTTCCAGATTGGCGTCGGGCATCACCACCAAATGGTTTTTGGCACCGCCCAAGGCTTGCACCCGCTTGCCGCGTT
>CAMBDR010000473.1 GCA_945864765.1 Janthinobacterium lividum
GGGCAAAAATATCCACCCCCGTCGCCAATTGGTTGGGAATATACGGTTGGGTAGAGTGATGCTGGCCAGAATCCAAAATCGCCTGCACAAAGTCGCTGCGCACCCATTTATAGCGCTCCACCACCTGCCCGTCTTCTTCCACCTTGATATACAGCCCTTCCATCAGGTCAGATTTGTCCGCCATATCCCAGGCACGGCCCAGGTCCAACCCTTCGCGCAACACCACTTCTTCAAAGCGCGTGCGCCAGTGGGCGGTTTTGGCATGGGAGTGCCGGATCAACTGCAACAGGTCTGCCAGCTTGTGTGGTGCCGGGCCAGCATACAGCACGGGCACTGGCAACACCGGGGCATCGCCCAATAATTGCTGACGCGCCGGGGTGGATAAAAAAACCTCGCGGCTGCGGTCGTAAATATCAAATTCATTCATCAGATGCGGCAGGCGGTCATAAAATACCGAATGCTTCTTGTGCATGAATTCGCCATACAGAATGTAGCGCTCTTGCAGCCGTGCCAGCAGCGCGGCTTCATGTGCGGTGGCCCAGGATTTAAACAAATTAAACTGCTTTTCGCGCCCACCGCCCACCAGGTAATGGCCGCGCGATTGCAGTAATAATTCGGCCCCGTCAGAAAAGCTTACGCCCACGTTGGCCCCGTCGAGTTTTTCTTCCACCACGATGAAGCGGCCACGCAAATGGCGGTAAGGCGTGTTTTGATGATCGCCATCACCTGCCTGCAGGCGCGAGCCTTCCAGATGCGCGGTGCGCGGGTATTTTTGTAATTCTACATTGTTGATTTGAAGGGTGTGATTTTGCGTCATGATTTGCTCCGGATAAAAGTACAGGGAGCTGACGCCATGGAAATGATGCTAGCGGCCAAGGGCCACAGAAGAATGGGAAAAGCGGGATTGCTTTAGCGTAGAATTACGCGCGCTTTGGGATTCGGTACACCGTTTTCGACAGAGTCAGCAGGGCAGTGGGTGAAATACAGGCATGTCGTTCTCGATTCTTGAAGGTAAAATGGTCGCTGCAATGGTGCAGAGGATGTTGAAGAATTCGCTTAAAAAGCGAAGAGCGCAGATTCTACACCAGGCCAGCGATTTGGCAAAGCTTTTTTTGCCAGCCTGTGATGTTGGATGCCCCACTTGGAGGCTCTTGGAGGCTGCAAACAAACAGCAGCCCGCTCCTGCCCTTCAAATAATTTTTCTCTTACATTTTGCGAAAAATCGTGCCGCCCAAATTGATTTCCTTCACCTTGCCCTCTGCAAAGACATACGTGAATGTTTGTCCCCCACCGAAGAGTTCGGTTCTGAATGCATGTTTGTCAGCGTCAAAGACCTCGGCATCGTCTGCGACCAGGCCCATTTGCAGGTGCAATCGATTGTCTTTGATGCTGCTCTTCAAGGTGCCGAAACTGCTTTGAAAAGTGCCGGTGTAATCTTCCAAAGGGAGTGGCAGCGGTTTTTGCCGGTCGGCGCGTTTTTTCAGATCGGCTTGTAGACTGAGTAAAGCTCTGCCATGCATCGCGCTGAGTCTGGCTTCACCCGCAATACGGGTTGCCTGGTAATTGGGTTCCTTTAACAAAAGGGCATACAAAGAATTGACGATATGCTCACTGAGCATACTCGAAATCTGGCCACCATTGCTTAACACCACCACACCCATGCCACGCTCTGGCATCATGGAAATATGCGCGCCGTAGCCAGTGAAACCGCCCGGACGAAGTACGATTTTCTGCCCCTTGTATTGCGCAATATCCCAACCCAAAGACCAGCCAACCCGCTTCATACCTGCCGCCATGCGATCTTGCTTGGCCGTTTCTGTCCACGCCTGTGCCATCAACTGCGGCGAATACAGGGTTTTCCCTTGCCATTGGCCCTGTTGCAGGTGTACGCCCAACCATGCGGCCAAATCGTTGGCGCTGCTAAAGGTGCCGCCGGCGGCATGCATATTGGCATCTTGTTTTTTGATTTTGGCGGGGTGGAAACCGTCTGGCGAAATTTCATGGCCCTGCGCCAGTGCCAGATGTTTTACCTGACTCAGGCGATTGGCACTGTGCTGCATTTTTAAAGGCTTGAAAATCAGTTCATCGACTAAATCTTGCCACGGTTTGCCGGTTTTATGTTCGATGATCCAGGCGGCCACAATCGGGCCGATATTGGAATAGTCAAATTGATTGCCGGTTTTCGCTGGCGGATGTTGCGCCAGCAAAGCCTGCAATGCTTCGGAACCGGAGGGGCTGCCCGTATAGGAGGTGATGATGCCGATTGGCCCGTCACCATCGATGCCGTGGGTGTGATTGAGCAAACGCTCCAAAGTGATCTCGTCGGCCTTGATATCGGGATGAAAGCGTAAGCCAGGCATTAATTTTGTCACCGGCGTTTTGAGAGAAAACACGCCTTTTTCGGCCAATTGCGCGGCAATGTGTGCGCTGAAGGCTTTGGTGGTCGATGCGATGTAAAACGGCGTATCCGCAGTCACCGCATTGGCTGCATTGGCTGCACTTGCTGCACTTGCTGTACCCACAGCGCCCAGCGCAAGTTTTCCATAGCCTTTGGAAAAGATGATCTTGCCATCGGCAACCACTGCGACCGCAAGGCCAGGTGAAAATTGTTCAATCAGTTGCGCGTTTAAGACCTGCTCAAGGTCGGTTGCCTGAATGGCGGCGGGCTGGTTCGAGGTTTCGGCTTGCTGAGCAAAAACCGGTGCCGTCGAAAATGCACAGCATACCAGGACTGCCATGCTTAATTTTTTTAATGGTGTCATATATTCCTCTTTGTTTGGGTTGTTTGGCCTGATCAAGGAATGGAATCCTAAGGTCATTGAAAAGCTGAGGCAAGCTTGATCTGATGAACGGCCACATTGAGGGTATGAGGCCGCATAAACACGGAAAAAATGCCTCCACTAAGCTTTTCTTTGAATGGCGATGTAATACAAGGCCCACGGACAGTTTGGAAACCGTTGATTGACAGGCTTCTTTGCCACATCGGGGAAACGGTCGGCATCAAACACGGCCCACAGGGGGCCAAGCCCACCTAGCGGGATCGGCTGCTCATCCAAGTGGGTGGCGATGATGAAGCGAAAATCCCGCGCTTCGGCCAGCGGCATTTCCACCCTGTAGCCATCCACGGCGAACAAATGCAAAACCGTGCGTTCGTCAAGCTGGGCCGCCGTAGCCTTGAGCACGTCGAGCAGCAGGGGGCCGCTCAGCTTATGCGGTTTGTTGTCATATTCCAGCGTGGGGCTGATCGTCACTTTGGGCAAAGCCACCAGCGCCGCAAAATCAACGTCAAATAAGGTTGCCATTTCACTGGATATCCACTAAAATCACTAACAGGGATCATAACGCGGATCGCAGATCCTACCCGCCCGAATTGCTTTATCGGGTCTGCACAATGTGCGGATTAAAAAGAGGTGACCGACTAGCTTCAAATTTAGCCCCTCTTCGGAGGGGTTATTTCTTTCCGGAGCCATTCGCGGCTTGTACACAAATCACTTTAAACAGGCATGGTTTCTCACGCTGTATTTTTTGTGGCACCAGTTTGGGGTAGGCTGATTGCACAAACAGCGTCAGGCGACCAGGCATATTCCTTGATTTTGTTACCTGAAAATACACTTGATAGTGAACCAAAATCCCATTTCGCATAATTTCAAACGTCATGAAATTATTATATTTCCCCTGGTAGCACCGTCGTGTAGCCAAAGTTCGAATGATTTCTGGCAGGCGTAAAGAAAATTGGTAGCGCTCAAAATTAAATGTTCGCCTTTCACGCATATCTGAATAGTGAAGCGCAATGCAATCGCCCGGTTTGGTTTCTTCAGTAAAGCAATGCAAGCCAAAAGTGACATCAATTTCAAATGTGACCGCTGGCAAATTGCGTTGTGCGGCGAGGTGGAGTGAAAAGCAAAACGGGTGTAAGTGTGCCAGATCGAATATTTTTCCATCAATGATTGCGGCTTGCCATTTCACTGTCATGTCCTTTCAAACTGCGCGGCTTCAAAATGTTCAATTTTATCGGCAAAAGGGCATCGGAGGTTTGCTCCGCTTGTTTCACACATTCGTTTTGTTTGGAAGTGGCACTTCACGCAAAAAACGTGAGCAGATTTGAGCGCCTGAAAATTAGCATCTGTTTGGTTGATACATTGCTTTAAGCCACCCGCATATCGGCCACGGTATCGCTCAAATCGTACTCGCCGATGCCGACCTCAAAAGCGATGCTGTGTTCCACTATTCAAACAGACTTTTGGCCTTTTTCAAACAGGAGCGTAGGGCGCAATGCATTGCGCCGCATGGGGGGGGCGAAATTACCGTGATACCTTATGCTGGCAATGGCGCAACGCATTGCGCCCTACGCTCCTGTCACCGCCTGGGAGGGGGTGACAGGATGCGTGCCTGATTTTAAATGGGTGGTAACGGCACACCTGGCACACCTGGCACACCTGGCTCATTGGTGTGGGCATCTTCCTCCGGTATCAAAATCACAATCCCTTTCGCTACATGGACGTACACATGGGTGTCTACGTCAAACCCGGCTATGGCCAGCCAGCGCCCGCACAGGCGTATCCGGGGAACGGCTG
>CAMBDR010000474.1 GCA_945864765.1 Janthinobacterium lividum
CAACCGTCAATTTGAAGGCAAGGTCAGCCGCATCAACCCTACCACCGAACCCGGTTCGCGTGCCATCGTCGTGCATATCGATGTTGCCAATCAGGACGGCACACTCAAAGGCGGCATGTTTGCCAAGGGCCACATCACCACCAATCAAAGTGCCAGCGCCCCCTTGGTCGCAATTACCGCCTTGCGCGAGCAAAATGGCAACACCGTGGTGTATGCGATTGAGAAAAATAAAATCGTGGCCCGCACGGTGCAATTGGGTTTGCGTAATGATGATGAAAATCTGGTCGAAGTGAGTAGCGGCTTAAGTGCTGGCACGCTCATTTTGGCGGTGCCGCTGCCCGATATTAAACCGGGGCAAAGCGTCAAACTGCCAGGCGATGCGGACAAGGCCGGCAATACGGCCAGCACCAGCGCACCACACAAAGGGTAGAATCATGTGGATTACCAAAGTCAGTATTAACAACCCGGTATTTGCCGCCATGGTCATGATTGCGATTATGGTTCTGGGTTTGTTTGCCTATAATCGGCTGGGTGTGGAGCGCATGCCCAATGTCGAAATTCCGGTGGCCTTTATTGCAGTCGCGTATCCGGGTGCCTCAGCCGAAGCGGTGGAAATCGATATCACCAAGCCGATTGAAGATGTTGCCAATACGGTGGGTGGCATCAAACGCATTCGCAGCACCTCGGTGGAAGGGCGCAGCAATACGTCGATTGAATTCCAGTTGAATATCAATATGGATAAAGCGGTGCAAGAATTGCGCGATAAAATTGCGCAAATCCGGCCCGGCTTCCCCAAAGAAGCCAAAGACCCGTATATTGCCCGGATTGAAAATGACAATGCCGAACCGATTTCGGTGTTGGTGATGACATCGGACACAAAAAGCTTGCGCGATTTATCCACCTTGAGCGACCAGGTGGTTACCAAGCGTTTGCAAAATATTGCCGGGGTGGCGCAAGTGAATACCCATGGCAATAGTCAGCGGCAAATTTTAATCAGCCTCAAGCCTGAGCAAATGCTGGCGCAAAAAATCGGGGTGGATGAAATTTTACGAGCGATTCAACTCACCAATCAAAATCTGCCTGCTGGCAATATCAGCTATGGTAGTCAGGAGCAATTGATCCGGATCGAAGGCAAAATCAAACAGGCGCGCGGCTTTGGCCGCATCATTGTGGCGCAGCGCCCCGGCGGCAATGTGTATCTGGCGCAAGTGGCCGACATTATTGATGGTGAGCACGAAGAAAATTCGATTTCGCGCATCAATGGCAAGCCGGCCATCAGCTTTTACGTCACCAAAACTCAGGAAGCGAATATTGTGGAAGTGGGCGAAGCGGTGCAAAAAGCCATGCTTTCAATTCAGAAAGCTTTACCCAAAGACGTGCAATTACGCATGCTCAATTCGGACTCGGAAGTAATCCAGGCCCAACTTAATAACGTCAAGCACACCATTTTGGAAGGAGCGGTCTTGACCATGATTATCGTGTTCCTGTTCCTGCATTCCTGGCGCAGCACGATTATTACGGGTTTAACCTTACCCATTGCCGTGATGGCGAGTTTTATTGCCATGTATGCCATGGGCTTTACCCTCAATTTATTAACCCTGATGGCGCTTAGTCTATGCATTGGTTTATTAATTGATGATGCCATTGTGGTACGGGAAAACATTGTGCGCCACATGAGCATGGGTAAGAATCACCATGATTCGGCCAGCGATGGCACCAATGAAATTGGCTTGGCCGTCATGGCCACCACCTTTGCGATTGTGGCGGTATTTGTGCCGGTGGCGTTTATGCAAGGCATTATCGGGCGCTTTTTCTTCCAGTTTGGCTTAACCGTGACGGTGGCGGTATTGGTTTCCCTGTTTGTCAGTTTTACGCTCGACCCGATGCTCTCGTCAGTCTGGCCCGATCCGGTGAAAGACCGCTTCAAATATCTGCCCTGGTTGGGCCGCTTCATGTACTGGATTGAGGCTCAGGTTGAAAAATTACACGCGGTGTATGGTGTTGCTTTGGCTTGGGCGCTGGTTTGGCGCAAAACCACTTTGGCGCTGGCACTGACGATTTTTGTCAGTAGCTTTTTTCTGCTGCCCTTGATTGGCGGTGAATTTATGCCGCAATCAGATGGTGGTTATATTTCGATCAGTTTAAAAACCCCGGTAGGCTCCAGCTTGCAATATACCAATAGCAAGGTGCAGCAAGTGGAAGCGGCGCTCAAGCAGGCGTTTCCTGAAATCGATAGCATTATCACCCGGGTGGGTAGCAATGAAGGACGTAACAATGCGTATGTCGATTTAAAATTAACTGACCGCAAGCTCACGCAACGGCGCTCGCAACAAGTGCTGGAGCCTTTGCTGCGCGAGCGCATCAGCACAATTGCGGGATTGGAAACCTCGGTGGGTGGCCAAAGATCGATTTTCATTGCCATTTTAGGGCAAGACACGGGCAAGCTCGATGGCGTGGCACGCGAACTCATGGCCAAGATGGGCAAGATCAAGGGCGTGGTTGATATTGAATACAGCCTGGCCAAAGCCAACCCCTCCACCACCATCAAAATCAACAATGAATTGGCCAGCGATTTGGGTTTGTCGGTGCAGCAGGTGGGCAGCGCGCTGCGGCCCTTTATTGCGGGCGATACCGTTAGCCACTGGCAAGCCGAGGATGGGCAAAGCTATGAAGTGAATGTGCAATTACCCAAGTCGGGGCGGCAAAAACTGCGCGACATTGCCGATTTATCGCTGGCCAGTAACAAGCTTGATGCCGATGGCAAGCCGATCATGATACCGCTGCGCCAGGTGGTGGAATTTATCCCGTCGTCCAGCCCACAGGCGATCAAGCGTCAGGATTTGCAACGCCGGGTGGCGATTTATGCGGGCATACAAGGCCGCCCGGAAAGCGACGTGAATAAAGAAATCGACAAGCTCACCAAGTCGCTGGTATTGCCGGACGGCGTGAATTTTGATATTGGTGGTAAAGCGGAAGAGACGGCAGACGTGATCAGTTCTGCCCTGGGTGCTGTGGCGATTGCGGTGATTTTTATTTACCTGGTATTGGGGTCGCAATTTGGCAGTTTCTTGCAACCGATTGCGATTATGCTGTCCTTGCCGTTGTCGCTGGTGGGGGTGTTTTTGGCTTTGGTATTAACGGGCAGCACCTTGAATATTTTCTCGATTATCGGCTGCATCATGTTGCTGGGGCTGGTGACCAAAAACGCGATTTTGCTGGTGGATTTTAGCAATCATGCGCAGAGAAATGGTTTGAGCCGTACCGAGGCGATTTTACAGGCGGGGCAAGTGCGTTTGCGGCCGATTTTAATGACCACGCTGGCCATGGTGTTTGGCATGTTGCCCATGGCCATTGGTTTGGGCGATGGCGGCGAAATGCAGGCACCGATGGGGCGCGCGGTGATTGGTGGGGTGATTACTTCCACCGTGTTGACGCTGGTGGTGGTGCCGGTGGCTTACACTTATCTGGATTCGTTGGGCAAGCGCATTGCGCGCTGGTTTAAAAAGGGGCAGCAAGCGGAAGCGGTGGAAGCAGCAGAGAGGGCAACTTCGGCAGCAGCGGCAAAAACGGCGGCGGCGGCGGTTTTGCCGGAAGCGCTGTAAAATACCCGGCTTGGCTGTTTTCAATTTCGTTTCCCAAAGAGTGAGGCCCCATTATGGCAAGCAAGAAACCCGACAGTGGCAAACTGGATAAAATCATCGCCCAGGCGCGCAGTGATGCGGCGCAGCGGGAAAAAGGCTATCGCGAACGCGCCTTGAAGATGTACCCGTGGATTTGTGGCCGCTGCGCGCGCGAGTTCACCCATGCCAATGTGCAGCAACTGACGGTGCATCACCGCGACCACAACCACGACAACAACGCGCCCGATGGCAGCAATTGGGAGTTGCTGTGTTTATACTGCCACGACAACGAGCACTCGCGCTATGTGGAAGTGGATCAACGTGGGGTGGATAACAAGGGCGATGCGCTCAAGCCGGCCACGCATAATCCGTTTGCGGCGTTGGCGGGCTTGATCAAGAAGTGAGTAAAAAATGCGTGCAAAATAAGCCCGACATAAGCCGCCATCAGGCTGGTGGCCTGTTTAAGCGGGCCAAAACAAGGCGTACAAACACATTGCAAACACCACCACGCCTGTGGTCACGATTTGCGCCAGCAGCGCCGCACTGCTATAGAAAAACGCCGCCCACCGGCTACACACATAAACCCGCCGGATTGCGATAAACAAGTAGGCAAAAAAGAGTGGCAAGGACAGGTAATTCAAAACCAGCGGCAAGGGTAAAAAAAACAGATAGGCCAAAAAAGTGGCGGATTGATAATTAAAAGCAAACAATAGATGTGCGCCGTAGCTGATTTTTCTGTGTACAAACAGCAGTTTCAAACACAGCGCAAACACAGGCAGCAGGAAAAACGTGGCCTTTTGTACGGAAGCGAATTCGCCTTTCATCACCACCCGGATTTGCTCGATTTCCGGCAATTGGGCAAAGGCCAAGCCCCGTTGTTTGGCCGCGCCTTCGGGCAGATGCCAGGCGATTCCGACCACTATGGCACCCAACAGCGGTGGTTTTCCTTTGG
>CAMBDR010000475.1 GCA_945864765.1 Janthinobacterium lividum
GCCACCAGCGGCAATACCGGCATTGGTCTGGCCATGGTGTGCGCCGCACGTGGTTACCGCTGCGCGATTGTGATGCAAGACCATATGAGCCGGGAACGCCGCATGGTGATGCGTGCCTATGGGGCCGAACTGATCCTGACGCCAGCCAGCGAAGGCATTTTATATGCGATCAAGGTCGCCGAAGATCTGGTCGCATCCGACCCGCGCTATCTGCTGATGCAACAGTTTGAAAATCCGGCCAACCCCGACATCCACCGCCGCACCACCGCAGAAGAAATCTGGCATGACACCGACGGTCAGATCGACATTTTGGTCGCTGGCGTGGGCACTGGCGGCACCATTACCGGCGTGGGCGAAGTCTTAAAACAGCATCGCCCCGGTTTGCAAGTGATTGCCGTCGAACCGGACGCATCACCGGTGCTGTCGGGTGGCGAAAAAGGCCCACACCAAATTCCGGGGATTGGGCCAGGCTTTGTCCCGCAAGTGTTAAACACCCATATTTATGATGAAATTATCCGCGTCACCAACGACAACGCCCACGCCACCGCCCGCCAGGCCGGACGCGAAGAAGGCCTGTTGGTGGGCATTTCATCGGGCGCGATGTTATGGGCGGCGCTACAAGTGGCACGCCGGCCCGAAAACGCGGGCAAAATGATTGTCACCATCATCCCCTCGTTTGGCGAACGCTATTTGAGCACCAGCTTGTATGCCGGGATGGGGGACGACTATAGTGACGTGGTAAGGTAAGTCAAACCAAGCCAAGTTAAGCTAAACTGCGCCAATACCTGGCGGCTGCAAAGGGATGCTTTGCGCAAAGCGAAACAGGTTATCCGGATCATAGTCGCGCTTGATTTGGCACAGGCGCGGCAAGTTGGCACCGTAATATGCGTGCGCCCAATTGGGTAAATCGCGATTCATAAAATTTTGGTAGGACTGGGGCAAAACATAGGGCTGCATCGCTTCGAAATACTGGGCCAGCCATTGTTTTTGCCGATTGATGAGTGCTGGCGCGTCAATCGGCCCCCACTGCGCCTCCATTTCAAAAATAAAATTGGCATTGCGATGAAAGTAAGCGCTGGCCGTGGCCGCCACATCATTCACCTTGCCCCCCATGGCAAACAAAATACCCAGATTTTCTTGCGCCACCGAACCACCCGGCCAGCGCGACATCCAGCTCAACATGGTATCGAGCGCTTCTTCACTCAAACTGTGCGCCACATAGCTGGAGCGTAAATCATACAAGCCAAATGGGTCATCGGTGAGCAAATAATCGCGCGCACTCCAAAAATCCATGGTATTAATTTCAGTCACGGCAGGCGCTAAAACCCCAAACACCGGGGCCAGAGCATCGAGTAAATCAGCCTTGCTGCCCCAAAACATGCCCAGCGTTTCAACCCGGATTTGATCGCGCGAAGGCAAAGGCCCGACTTGCAAGGGGCGCGCCTTGGTGCGGGTGGAAATTTGACGCGGGTGGTTAATTTGTAGTATTTGCAAAGCGCGCAAGACTTGAATTTGTTTTTCTGGCGGCCATTCAATATGAAACGCGGTCACTTCACGAACCGCATGCAGTTGGAAAGTAAATGAGGTATGAACGGCAAAATTCCCCCCGCCGCCTCCCTTCATGGCCCAAAACAAATCCGGCTCAGACTGCGAGCAAACGTCTACCAGCGCCCCGCTGGCCAACACCGCCTGGCTGGCCAACAGGCTGTCGCAAGTGAGCCCCGAGCGCGAAGCAGAAAACCCCCAGCCGCCACCCAACACCAAACCCGCCACGCCCACCGTGGCACAACGCCCGGCTGGCACCGCGACCTCATGCGAGCGCAACGCGATGGCCATATCCTGATTATTGGCCCCGCCCTGCACCGTTACCGTGCCATTTTTCAGATCAAGATCAACCCGATTCATTTCTTTCACATCGATCAACAGCCCGGAGGTGGTTGAAAACCCGGCATAGGAATGGCCACCCGAGCGAATCACAAATGGTTGGCCATTTTCGCGCGCCCAATTGATGCAACGCGCCACATCGCGCTCATTGGCACACACTGCAATGGCACAAGGCCGAATATGAGCCCAACGCGCATTATTGGGCCAAGCCGCAAAAGCGTAGGCCTCATCATCAGGAAACAACAACCTGCCGTCCAAATCACGTCCCATCGCCGCCAAAAGTTGATGGTTTGATTTAGCAACCACCTGGGTATCCGGTTCTGGCGGCATTGTGACACTCATATTGACTCCCATGGCTTGGATAAAAGCCTCTACTTTACCCGCATTTTCACGCCACGTTTGTTGGCCAAGAGCAATTTGCGCAATCCGGGCAACATCGCGCAGCCTCAGCACGCAGCGCTGTTCGCTATAGCTTGGCAAGCGTACAAATAAAGAAAAAGTTTCGCAAAAAACTTCTGACTCCAACGAAACACAAACAAGAATCATTAATAATTAAGCCATTAACCCCAAGAAAAATAGGGCA
This sequence comes from Janthinobacterium lividum, assembly GCA_945864765.1. Classification (GTDB taxonomy): domain Bacteria; phylum Pseudomonadota; class Gammaproteobacteria; order Burkholderiales; family Burkholderiaceae_D; genus CAMBDR01. The sequence continues at coordinate 2,468 of CAMBDR010000475.1, forward strand.
AAACAGTGGGTTTCACGCCATTTAGCGTATGATAAGCGCTGCTATTGACTCTCGGAGGCTGCCATGAAAGGCGACAAAGCGGTAATTAAATTACTCAACGCACAACTCACCAATGAATTATCTGCGATTAATCAATATTTTTTACATTCGCGCATGTACAAAAATTGGGGATTCGACAAATTAGCCAAGAAGGAATATGAAGAATCCATCGGCGAAATGAAGCATGCGGATAAATTAATCGAGCGCATTTTGATGTTGAGTGGCTTACCGAACGTGCAGGCTTTGCATAAATTGCGCATCGGTGAAAATACGCCTGAAATGTTGGCTTGTGATTTAACCCTGGAACAAACGGCACAACAGACGGTGAAAGAAGGGATTGCGGCGTGCGAGGCAGCCAGCGATTATGTCTCACGCGAGCTGTTGACCGATATTTTGGACGATACCGAAGAGCATATCGACTGGCTGGAAACCCAGCTTGAATTGATCGACAAGGTGGGTTTGCAAAATTATTTGCAAAGTCAAATGAGTAGCTCTTGATGGCATGTCGCCAGCCAGGTTTTTAGCGCTGCATACTCTCCCACACTTTTTGCAAACGCTTGACCGAAATCGGCATCGGCGTCTTCAATTCCTGGGCAAATAGCGAGACCCGCAATTCTTCCAGCATCCAACGGAATTCTTGCATCTTCGGGTCTTGCAAGCTGGCATGGTCTTTGGCGGCGCGCTGGTACAGGTTGGCCACCGACAACCATTCGGCCATCAATTTGGCATCGCGTGCGGGGTCGGCACGCAATTTGTCGATGCGCACTTGCATGGCCTTCAAATAACGCGGAAAGTGCGCCAGTTGCGCATACTCGTTATCCATCAAAAAACGCTTGCCAATCAAGCCATTGAGTTGATTTTGCATGTCTGCCACTGCCGCCGTATGCGCCTTCACGGTTTGTAGTTTTTTCGGCAAACCATGAAACTCAGGCAGAATTTGCGCCAGCAAGCGCGCAATTTCATTGACCAATAAATTGATGCGCGCTTTACCATCGTCTTTGCGCTTGCTAAAACTGGCGGCATTTTGTGGCAGCGGGTCTTGCAGGCAAGCCAAATCAATCGCTTTGTTTAAGATTTGCTCGCGCAACTGTTCTTGCGAACCCAAATTGATGAATTGCATGCCCAAATTCTGCAAACCGGGGATGTTTTTTTCCAAAAACTTTAGTTGGTCTTTCAATTGCAGCGCAAACAGGCGGCGCAAACCGAGGCGATGGGTGCGCTGGGCCAGGGTTTGATCGTCAAATACTTCCAGATCGCAATGGGTTTGTTTATCGACCAAGGCCGGGAAGCCGATCAGGCTGAGTTTGCCTTTTTCAATTTCCAATAACTCGGGTAAGTCGCCAAAACTCCAACTGGTCAGGTTTTCCTGGCTGCTCGTTGCGCTGCTCGTTGCGCTGCTCATTGAGCCGGAGGATGCGGCAGTCGCGCCCACGCTGGCAGACGCGCTGGAAGCCGCACCCGCAGCGCCAGACGCACTGGCACCAGCGGCAGCCATCATCTCCGCTCCGGCTTGCTCGGCCAGCTTTTGAAAACTGACGCGCGCCTGACCGCCAAATTCAGCTTGCAAACCGGCCAGATTACGCCCCATATCCAATTGCCGCCCATGCTCATCGACTACCTTGAAATTCATCGATAAATGCGCCGGCAGGGTTTCCAGTTTAAAGTCGCTGGTTTTCACCAGAATGGTAATTTGATCGCGAATATCGGCAATCAAGACATCCAGCAACTCACCCTGGCCAAATTTTTCTGCCACGCGCTCACAAAACCCGGCGGCATACTCTGGCAGCGGAACGCAGTGGCGACGCATTTTTTGCGGCAAGGATTTTAACAACAGATGTACTTTTTCCTTCAACATGCCCGGCACCAGCCATTCGCCGCGCGCCTGCGGCAGTTGGTTTAAGCCATACAGTGGCACCGTCATGGTCACGCCATCGCGCGCACTGCCCGGCTCAAAATGATAACTCAGCAACAAATCGGTGCCGCCCAACACGATTTTCTTGGGGAACAAATCGGTGGTGATGCCCGCCGCTTCATGGCGCATCAATTCATCACGATTGAGATA
>CAMBDR010000476.1 GCA_945864765.1 Janthinobacterium lividum
TCCAGCACCACCACGCCACCCGCTTTGGCCTTGAATTTGACCACCGCTTCTTTGAGTTGGGTATAGGCGATATATTGCAGCTTGCTATCGACCGAGAGGGTTAAATCTTTACCGTCACGCGGTTCGCGCACGTCGGTAATATCTTCCACGATATGGCCGATGCGGTCTTTAATCACATAGCGGCTGCCAGCCACCCCGACCAGATTTTTTTGCTGCGATAATTCCATACTCTCCTGACCGACATCTTCCACATTGGTAAAACCGACGATATGCGCCATCACATCGGCTTCGGGGTAATGCCGTTTTGATTCTTTCCGGGTTTGCACGCCCTCAATTTTCATTTTCATGATGGCATCGGCGACTTCCGTCTCCACTTGCCGTTTCAAGTAAACGAAATTGCGATCCGAATCGAGTTTTTTGAGCAAATCCATCGTACTCATATCCAATGATTTGGCCAGCGCACTGAGTTGCTCCGGCGCTGCTTGCAAGGTTTCTTCCGGATTGGCCCAAACTGCTTTGACCGGCACCGAGGTGGCCAGCACATGGCCATTGCGATCAAAAATCTTGCCGCGATTGGCGGGCAGCTCGATGGTGCGGGCATAGCGCGATTCGCCTTTTTTCTGCAAGAAATGATTCGAAATCGCTTGCAACCACAAAGCCCGGCCAATTAAAGCGGAGAAAGCCGTAAACAACACAAACATCACAAAGCGCGAGCGCCATGCGGGCAGCGCGGCTGCCAACATGGGGTTTTTGACAAAGGGCACGCCCTTGCCAGCCGCCACGCGCATGATGGCTTGTGTTGCACGTTTCATTTTCCCTCCATCTTGATATACTGCACCCGCTCTGGACTCAGTGCCACCATATCCAACTCTTTGCGCGCTTTGGCTTCAACGCGCGAATGCAAACCCAGGGTCGATTGGTCCAACTGTAATTGCGACCATTCCGTATTCAAACGGCGCGCCATGGTTTGCGCCGCTTCCAGTTCCACAAATAAATGCCGTGCCTGATATTGCGCCCGCACCAAAGACAGGCTCGACAACACCAGCAACAAGGTGAGTAAGGCGCTCAAACGACCACTCATGCTGCCTCCCTGGGCCAAGGCTTGGACACAGCATTGGCCAAAGTCGGCAAACTCACGCCCGTGCGTTCCGCCACCCGCATCACCGCCGAACGTGCGCGCGGGTTCTCGGCAATTTCACTGCTTGATGGCTTTTGTTTGGAAATCAGTTTTAATTGCGGTTGCGGCAAATCGACGGCGCGAATCGGCAAGCGGCGGTCTGGCTGTTCAACATGGGCTTTACTGGCCATGAAGCGCTTGACCAATCTATCCTCCAGTGAATGAAAGCTGATCACCACCAAGCGTGCGCCCGGTGCCAGCGCCGCAAACGCTTGCTCTAACCCTGCTTCGAGGTCTTCAAGCTCTTGATTGATGAAAATCCGGATAGCTTGAAAGGTCCGTGTAGCCGGATCCTTACCCTTCTCGCGGGTCTTGACGGCTTGTGCCACGATCTGGGCAAGCTGTCGTGTGCCTGAAATTGGCTCGATTGCTCGGCGAGCAACAATCGCCTTTGCAATCTGAAAAGCAAACCGTTCTTCCCCATAATTTCGTATCACCTTTTCTATTTGATCTTCGGCCTCTTGTGCCAACCATTGCGCGGCAGACATACCGCGTCGGGTATCCATGCGCATATCCAATGGGCCATCTGCCTTAAAACTGAATCCTCGTGTTGCATCATCAACCTGGGGTGAAGAAATCCCCAAATCCAGCAACACCCCATCTACTTGTCCGGCTTGTTTGGCTTGTTTGGCGGCTTGCCCTGCCGTAGCATCCTTACCCACCCGACCAAGCAGGTGCGCCAAATCTTGCCCCATGCCAGCAAAACTGCCATGCACAATTTGAAACCGGGTATCATTAATTTGGGCGGCATTGGCAATCGCATCCGGGTCTTTATCAAAGGCCAGCAAGCGCGCCGTTGGCCCCAGACGGGAAAGCAGCAAACGGCTGTGACCACCGCGCCCGAAGGTGCCGTCCACATACACGCCATTTAAGGGGGCGTTGTCTGGCAGCAAGGCATCGATTGCCTCATCCAATAGCACCGTGCGGTGCATGAGCGCCGTTGTCATCATCGCCCGCCGTTAAAAGGAAAAGTTAGCTAATACATCAGGCATGCCGGTGGCAACGGCCTGTGCTTCATCTTGTGCCAGTTTGGCGGCGTCCCAGATTTCAAAGTGGCTACCCATGCCCAGCAACATCACGTCGCGCTCCATACCCACCGCACTGCGCAACTCCGGTGCAATCAAAATCCGGCCCGCCGTATCGAACTCCACATCACAGGCATTACCCAAAAAGATACGCTGCCAGGCGCGCGCCGACATCGGCCAGGCGGCAATTTGATCGCGGTGATTTTCCCAAACCGGGCGTGGAAACAACAGCAGGCAACCGTGCGGGTGGCGGGTTAGTGTCAGGCGTCCTTCGCATTGAATCGTCAGCGCGTCACGGTGCTTGGCAGGGACAGACATCCGGCCTTTGGCATCGAGATTGATCGAAGACGCACCTTGAAACACGAAAAACTCCTTTTTTTGAAAAACCCGATTTGAGCAAAAAACCCCACAAATCGACACTTTTTGACACTAGCCCCCACTTTAAAGGATGGTTGACGATGGGTCAAGCGAATTCGCGCATTGAAATTCGCGTTTTTACCAATAAAGTCAAGGACTTAGCGCAACTCGCTGAAGTGATGCCTCAAATAAAAATCCTCAATAAATTAAGCACTTAGATGAAGCTTTGAATGTGACGCATCAGCTATTTACATGTGTATTGGAGGAAATTTTTTATCCCGCCCGGAAACAGGCTGTCGTTTTGTCGAAAAAATAATTCCCACAAAGTTGTAAGAATTGTTTGCTGAAGTTGTTGCGTTGCAACACTAGACGAAGGTGCAACATTCGGCGCGCATTTCATATTGCAATCCTCGCTTACAATTTTCCTCACGGAAACACCAATGCGCGCCGATAATGATGATAAGCGAGTCGAAACGTCAGGCGACTATCATATCAATTCAACATCAACTCAACATCAATTCCACATCAATGCAATTTATTGATTGTCATATGCCGGACATTTTTGTTATTCTTCACTTGCGAACTTATTGTTTTACCCGATCACGCTGTACCAGCCTGCGAGGAGTCCATCATGATGAACATTGCCATCGCCAACACCCGCCCGGTTTATGATTTGCGCGAGGTGCAAGGAGCCAAAGAACGCAGCCAGGGTCGTTCCCCCGACTTGGAAGCATTTTATGACCGCATGCTAAACATCGGTGCCGACCGTTTCGTCACCAAACCCTCGTCCCCCGCCGCGCTTGACACGCTGTATGACGACTGCCCCAATTTCACCGAAGTGCTGGACGATTTAAGCCGTTATCTGGGCTTGGCGCTGGCCGGCAGTGGCGGTATGAATGTGATGCCGATTTTATTACTGGGCGACCCCGGCGTTGGCAAAACCCATTTTGGCAAGCGTTTGGCCGATACCGTTGGTACAGAGTTTGAATTCATTAGCATGAATGCATTGTCGGCCGGGTTTGTCATTACCGGTAGCTCCGCCACCTGGAAAGGGGCCAAATGCGGCAAAGTGGCGGAGCGCCTGGTGCGTGGCCGTTTTGCCAACCCGGTGGTGATGTTGGATGAAGTCGAAAAAGCCAGCGGTTCCACCCAATCCGACCCAATGGCGGCGCTGTACCAGTTGCTGGAACCGGAAACCAGCCGCAATTTCCGTGATGAATTTATTGATGTCGATATCGACGCCAGCCAAATCTTTTGGGTGATGACCGCCAACAGCACCGACGGCATTCCTTCGCCCTTACTCAACCGCATGGCGGTATATGAAATCCCCGCGCCCACGCCCGAGCAGGCGGCGGCGATTGCGCAGCGCATTTACGACGGTTTGCGCCGCGAATTGAAATTACCGCAGTTTGATGCCAGCTTAAGCGAACCGGTGTTGGAGCGTCTGGCCAGCATTTCCCCGCGTGACATGCGCAAAACCTTGCTTGATGCCTTGGGGTATGCGGTATCAAATGGGCGCGAATTGGTACAGGTGGAAGATATTCGTATCAAAACCAGTGTGGGTAAGCATCATAAAATAGGTTTTTAGGGCCATGACTTCTTTATCACCTGATGTTGAACAAAATATTGCCAGCTTTGTTAGCGCTGCGCAAAGCGCCTTCGGGGCCGATTTGGTATCGGCCATTTTAGATGGTTCGGCAGCCTCCGGGCAGATGCGCGCCACGTCGGACGTCAACCTGTTGCTGATACTAAAACAGTTTGCGCCCGAAGCGGCCAATGCCCTGCGTGAACCGATGCGCATGGCGCATGCCGCACTGCAAATGAAGGTGATGTTTTTGCTCGATACTGAGTTGGACGCCGCCGCCACCGCCTTTGCGGTGAAATTTGCCGATATGGCCGAGCGGCACCGGGTCTTGTTTGGGCCAGACCCGTTTGCCAGCTTGAGCCCCTCGCGCGCGGCGCTGATTTTTCGCTTAAGACAAGTTTTACTCAATTGG
>CAMBDR010000477.1 GCA_945864765.1 Janthinobacterium lividum
GAAGTTCACCACCTCCGGTGCCAACAAAGTCGGTTCGCCACCATGAAAAACAACTTTCAACTTCGCTGCCTCACTTGTCGTCACAAAATCAAGCAACCTGGATGTAAGTACGACAATCGTTTCCTCGTCGATAAACCGGGGCCGTGACCGCCACGCTTGATCCGCGTCACTCTCATAATAGTAGCAATAGGTACAGGCCAGATTACAAATCTCGCTCAGTTTTAGGACAACAGAAATGGACTTAACCTTAAATTCAAGTTCAGACATAACGCGGCTGCTCCTTCATAGCGACAACCACTTAACGGCAACCCACTTATCGCCTTTGCATGGCGCAGCACCCATATGGCGTGTCATTGAGGCGCGGCGAGGCGATTGGTAAGAGAAAAAGAGGGCCGCCCCTCGCTTGGGCGCAATTTTGATGCCTGCATCCTCAAAAATCGTCTCCCCCCCGACTTCGACATCGTTAAGGTAGATCATAAGTGTTGCGACACGCTGCGGTTCACCCCGCTGTTTCAATAGTTCTGGGGCTATATAATCATAATGCGGGGCAAAGAATTCGCCCGGTCGGTATCTGATGACTTGCAACCCCGTCGATTTGGATGCTACCCAATTGCAGGCATTGGAAATTCTGTCATCAAGCGTGGTAATGAGCGGGCATTCGCCTAAACGAAAGCTCACATCATAGCTGGATCGACTTGGGGCCACAATAGCCCCCTCGGGATTCGATCCGACCACCTTCGATATGTTCAACCGTTCATGGGCCATTTGAATGACTTGGGCGCATTCATCAACCATTAAGAAATCAGAAATTAAGGTTGCTTTTGGTAGTTCAGTGCGAAACAGAACTTGCCCATAATGGGTATCGGAAAATCGAATAATATTCAAACTTTCGTCTACAAAAGGAATATTCATGTCATCGTTCTAAAAGTCAATTTAAGGAAAGTCGCTCTCGTAATTGCTGCTCTGGATAGCCATAACGAATGAGGTCGGCATACATATATTCGTAAAGTTGTTGGTACGATTTACAAAATACCGAGCGATTATTAAAACCATTCTCCGGGTTTTTCCGCTCTTGCAAGCTCCCACCGCGACACACATTTTTCCATGAACAATCGCCACATTGTTGGGGAATGTGGCTATTAACACCAATATATTCCTGAAACTTCGGTGATTCGATGTATGTCTTGATATCACCCGTATTAAGGTCCAGGACAGGGAAGTTTTTTCGCCAATTCCCGGTTGCAATCAATTCTTCGTTGACCTTCATCACAGCATTGCTTTGAACCGTGACGCCAATATATTCAATCGTTTCGTCATTGGGCATCGAATCTTGCCCATTTGAGTGTAATTTTGACATGAATTTCAAAATTTCCTTACTCCGAATTCTTCTATCAAGCACATTTTCATTGTAAAGATCGATTAAAATTTTGCCATATTCATCCGCCTTCTTTGCGTCAAACAGGATATCGTTTGCAGCATCATCGGGCATAATAAATGACATCATCGATAAATCAAATTCGCTTTGCAAGTGTGCCACAATCTTTTTTATGCTGTAACGATTATTGATGACGGTAATGGTGCCAACTGTGCTGATTTTTTTTTGAGCAGTGAGCGTTGCACAGTCTTTAATAAATTTGGAAACCAGCTCGTGAGTTGGCTTATTTTGTTTTGTTCGACGATGAATATCGTGATATTCAGGCGGCCCATCAATGCTAACCCCGATGGCAAGCTTACTGCGCTCAAAGAAGTCTGCCCAAGCGGGGTTGAAGACTGTCCCATTCGTTTGGATAGCAAAGCTAAGGGCCGTTAACGCGCCTATCTGTTGCCGCGCCAAAGTTATAAATTTCTCAAGATCCTCAATCTTTGCCATCATCGGCTCGCCACCATGAAAGACAAAAGTCATCCGGTCAATCTTTGTTGAACTGGCAAATTCCGCAAAACGATGACAGATCACTTTCATTGAATCGGCCGCCATATAAGCAGGGTTATCCTTCCAAGAGTCATCGCCAATGTTGAAGTAATAACAATAATCGCAGTCAATATTACAACGCTCGGATACTTTCAAAATTACGGTGAAATGTTTGATGTGCATGATGTTATCATTCTGGTTGTTTGCGGGGCATTATAACGCATGTCCTTTCGCATCGCTATTTATTTTTACAAATTGCAAAAAACCAACAAAGATGCACTATTTGCAAGCTAACAAACCGGATGAAGCCATCGAACAATTGCAAGCGCACCTCTCGGAAGAACTGGAGCGCGTTTCCTATACCCGCGAAGAAATCAACGCCTTCATCGCCCGCAAACTGCACGAGGCAGAACGCCGCCTACTGGCCAACTTTTCCTTGGTAGACCCGCGCATGCAAGACAACCTGATTGATTTCGTCTACAAGTATTCCCGACAACCCCCTGTGCCAGATGATCCGCCACCGCCCAAGCTGACCTGGGTAAAGGGTGGCGTGGATACTACGCGGTAAGCCCACAGCGCCAATCAATCACGCAATTTGAAGAGGGCGGCACGCCAACGCTGGCGCGCCTTCTGCCAAGGGGCTTGGCAGCTACCTATTGCACAAATTCCCCACCCGTCAGCTTGTTTTGCGCAATCAGCTTGGCAAATTGCGCTTTTGCGGCTTCACTTAGATAGATTTGCACCCGTAGCCGTTGCGGCTCACGGTCTATTTGCACATATTTTGGGATGCGATCAGGATCGGTAACTATTCAGCCCCTACCAGCGCGGGAACGGCGGCGCAGGTCGTTGTGTGAGTAGTCACCAATAAAAAGGTTAATTAAGAACAGCCTTTGTAATTCCCTTTCTTTAATTTGGAGTAGCTATGTTTTTTAACGAAAGCCCCCACCGCCTGTTTGGCGTGTTACAGCAATGTTCAATTTGTTTTGCGCTCGCGTTGAGCGTGCATGGGCCTGCATTTGCGCAACAACCCACCAAACCAGGTGAACAAAGGCCTGAAGTCGTCACTTTAGCGGAAGAATTCAATCGGCTAGGTCACGGTGTGATTTACGAAGAAAAGAAAAAGAGCGCCGTATTATTTTTAGGCACCAGCCACACTTACGACCCAGAAGACCCACAGCTTGCAATTATTGCAAAATTTTTAATTGATTTTAAGCCGACCATTATTGTGGTTGAAGGGGGCGAATGGCCTATTGCTGCCAATAAAGAGCAAGCCGTTCGGCGTTACGGCGAGTTTGGTTTCACCCGGTTTTTAGCCAGCAAAGCGAATATTAAATCACGAACTTTTGAACCAGCTGCCGACGCTGAACTAGCGGAAGTACTCAAGAAGTTTACGCCAACGGATGCAAAATTGTATTATGCATTACGAATGGTGCCCGGTTTTGTCGGCGCAGAAGGCGCGCAAACAATTGATCAACAAATGAATACTTTTTTAAGTGCAGAAAAAACGGTTTTCCATTTGGGGAAAGATTTCCCCACAAACACTAGTCCACGCAATGTTGATGAACTAACTCAGCTTTGTGCGGAGAAATTCCCTGATCTGAAAGACTGGCGAAAAATCGACAAGAGTTATATTTAATTTGGGCGGAAAAAAACCGTTTTTCATGAGGTGGCAGCACTTAGCAGTGTGATCCGCAATCGGGAAATTGAAAAAGCAATCTACACAGAATTGGCAAAAGGCGAGCGGATTATGCTTCTTGCGGGTGTCGGGCACATGGGGGGGACGGTGAGCCATATTTTGAAGAAATTGGCGTTGATGGAATAACAAGGCAAGTTGGCGGGGTGGTTGATCACACTAAACAGCTATCAGACACAGTGAAAAACATGTTCACCCGCTTATTAGGGGGCCTGATCAGTTTTTTGAAATTGATGCTGAAGCAGCAGCAATTGCCCGCCCTGTACCAAAAGAATTAACCACCTTCGCGCGCCAACTGCGCGCGTTACGAGTGTGGCACATTCATCCGCTCCAAAACTTCAAGAACCTTTAGCGCCAACCTCTGATGATTTGGAATCAGCCTTGCCTAAAAAACGGCCCCATACGTCCTCGCTAAAGCCAATGATATATTGCTGTTTCGAAATTAAGACCGGCACCCCCTTGGTTTGCATTGATTCATAGGTCTTTTTTGCTTGCGCGTCTTGATCAATGAAATAAACTTTATAGTTGGCACCAGACTTATCAAGAAATTGGATGCCCGCTTTACAGTATTCACAGGTCGTGGAGGCGAAGAGTACCAAATCGGTCGAAGTATCTTTAAAAACAAGATTTGCCGTATCGCTTGCCAACGCAATTGGGGTTGGCGGGGCAGCGCCGGGGTTAAATTGTCTCATTAACATACTGCCAAGCGGCAGGCCGATGGCAATTGCAAGCGCAATGGTAGCGACGTTGATCGCCATCGATTTCAAATTTTGATTTAGACTCATACGATTTCCAATTAAAAATAAATAACCAACCCGATCTACTCAAACCGCGACTCAAACCGCACTGAAAGCGTGGTGCGCGCAAACTGGTTGGAAGACGTTTGCACCACAGGGTCACCCGCGTATTGCGTCAACTTTTTATTATTCGATGCCAGCAAATCTTGC
>CAMBDR010000478.1 GCA_945864765.1 Janthinobacterium lividum
GTTTTCCCGCACCACCGCCTTAAACAAATCTTCTTTGTTGGTAAAGTATAAATATAGTGTGCCTTTGGAAACCCCGGCTTGCTTGGCTACGTCTTCCAGCCGGGTGGACGCGAAGCCGCGTTCGACGAACAAATCCAGCGCTGCGGCTAACAGCTCTTGCGGTCTGGCGTCTTTGCGGCGCGCCCAACGGGGCTTGTTGTCAAGGGGACATTTCATGGCATCGCTTAATAACTTACTTTTGAGTCAGTAATTTTAGCGGCTAATTCGGGTGGCGTCAAGGATTGTGGATGTTGGGGCAAAATACCATGCGGCATGGCCTCGGTTGAATAAATTTGCTGGCGAACGAAAATTGGATTGAAGACCCATGTATCATAGTGATTCAATTAAATGGCGCTACGGCAAGTTTTTCTATCTAATATTCCCCTAAATCAAGCGAATTAACCATGACTGCGCCTAATACTCCCATCTCTTTTGAGCAACTTGTCCGTGCTGCCCAGCTTGACGGCGACTACAAACCAGTTTGGCGGCAATTTGTTCGCACCCGCTTCTTTACGCCCCTGCTGCCTGCGAGCGATGGCGCGCTTGACCGTTTGCGGGTATTGCCGAATCAAACCGATGGTAAGCCCTGGCTTTTGCTGGCGCAGCAGATGGAGCGCCTGGACCTGGAAGCAGGCCATGAAGCCCGTGCCATGTATGGTGGCGAAGTAATCAAAAAATTGGCACCCGGCGTCGCCATTGGTGTGGCGTTGGGTAAAGGCGTATTCAATATTCCCGCCAATTTTGTCGATGGCATGCGTAAGAGTATGGAAGCTGCGGCCCAGGCCAAAATAGCGCAATCCGCGCCTGCGCCCACGGTCCCCGTGCCAGCACCTGCACAGGCAATCGCACCTGCCGCGTCCGCGCCTGCAACCTCGGCTTTTCCAACGATCAATGCGGGTTTCCCCAGCCTCGATATGCAAACGGCAGCGCCTAAGCCTGCCGCGTCTAAGCCTGCAGAGTCTAAGCCTGCCGCGTCTAAGCCTGCAGCGCCGTCAAAACCCGCCGTTTGGGATGACGATTTGATCGACCGCGATTTGTTGGTTGCGCAGTCGGCTAGCGCTGCACCCGCCCCCGCACCAGCCCCCGCACCAGCCCCCACACCCGCACCCAGGCAGGCACCCGTGGCGCGCGCCGAGTGGAAATTGCAAGGTGATGACGACGATGACGGCTTGATTGATCCAGCCTTGATCGCACCCAAACCAGTTGTGCCCAAGGGGGCAGCCAAAGCGGGCGGGTCGCTGGATGTGCAGGCTTTGGCACCGCGCAATGTGGTGGATGCCGCTTTGGGCCTGGATTTTTATGTGCCGGGTGCATGGAAGCAAAGCCGTAGCGGTAAAGCGATTCAGTTCCTCGATCCGGCCACCCAGGCCAAGGTGGAAATAAGCTGTATGCAGCGTGAAGGCGTTACGCTGGAAAATTGGCTGGCCTTGCGCTTGCCAACAGTCACCAAGGAGATGCCATTTCTTCAGCAGGTGGGGGATTCGTATCCGGTTTACGGGCCGGAATGGCGGGGCCGGATCGACGCTATGGCGACCGAATACAAGGGCACCTTTCATCAGGATGATGAAGAGACGCACTACCTGATTTGTTGCTATCGCACCGACAGCGCCGTGGTAGCCATGACGGTGCGGGTCAAGTCGAAGGCGTTTGAAGACAATCGCGCGCTCTACAAATGGTTGTTTGAGCGGGTCAATATTGCCGACCCGGTGGCGGTGGAAGTGGTGACCAACCGGGATGAATCGGGGCACAGGAATGATGGCCCCACGCCGACCATGTGGGGTTTCAGTACCGATGGCAGGATTGGTCGCCTGCGCTATTTTGCCTATTCGCTGGTGATCTGGTTGCCGATGATGTTTCTTGTCTTTGGGAGTATGTTGGTGGTGAGGGGCTTTGGTTTGGCGGCCATTATCATCATCCTGGCCACGCTGTGGATGCCGATCAGGCTGGTTGTGATGCGGCTGCATGATCTCAACCGCAGTGGTTGGTGGTTGTTGGCGCTGGCGGCATTGCCGGGCTTGGCAGGGGTGAAGCAATCGCCCGCCCTGGTGGGTTTGCTTTCTGGCTTGTTTTGGCTGGCCCTGTTTGTCATTTCCGTGTGGCCGGGTGAGGACGATGACAATGATTTTGGCCCGCCCTGCAGCCCCAACCCCTTGTGGGTGAAAGTGGTGGCGGGCGGATTTGTACGATTGCAGATGGTGTGTATAGGGGGTGGTGTTTGGATGGGCGTGCGCGGTAAGTCACCATGGCAGAACACCGAGGTGGCCGATGTTGCGCCGCTGAAGTCGTACACCCCACGCGATGGCAGCTTTACCGTGGTTTTGCCGGGTATTCCCAAAAAAGACAAAATGCAGGGCAATAAACCGGAAGGGTTTGAAGAGTTGCAAATTTATAGACTCTCGGCCGGGAGTAACAAATATTACATCGAAATCTCGAAAATGCGAGAAGAACTGGAAAAGAATTCGGAAGCGCTGGACTATTATCGTGATTCCATGCTGCCCACCCATGACACCGTGATCGAGGCAGAAAAACGGGTCAGAGTGGGTGAATTTGCCGGACGGCAAATCAGGTTTGCACTGCCGGATGGCCGACATCAGGATTTACGGTTGTTGATAGCGGGGTCAAAAGTCTATGTGGTGTCGGTGGAATCGACCAAAGAGTCGCGCAACCAGGACAAAATCGACATGGTTTTGGAATCGTTTCGGCCTAATTAAAATACAAAAATAGTTGAATGGTGGGGGCTTAAATCTCCCCGCCATGGGTAGCATCCAGCAAAAATTTACCCAGCAAGCCGGACGGTTTGCCGGGCATGGCAGGGTCAAACCTGCTGATATTGCCAATCACCAAAAAACTGTCCTTGGCGCGTGACACCGCCACATTCAACATATTGGGTGAGGCATCAAAAAACATGCTGCCCGCATAGGCGGGGCCATAGGTGGGGGAGAAAATCACAATCTCGCGTTCGGCACCTTGTAGCGCATGCACCGTGCCAATGGTTAAGCGGGTTTCTTTGTGGGTCAGCTCGGGCAGGATTTTGCGCATCGCCCGCTCAATTTGGCTGGCCTGGCTGGCAAAGGGTGTGATGATGCCCAGCAGTTGCCAAATGGGCTTGAGTTCGCCCTTGCGTTTGTTGCGGTAATGGTTTTCGATGCGGCTGCGATTATTGGCCACCCAGCGCACAATTTCCTGCGCCTCCACCCAATTTTTGCGGCTCTTACCCACTTTAGTATCCATCCCTTGCACATCCATGCGGCCAAATGCGGGCAGCAGGCGTTGGCTGGGGGCCAGTGCGGGGCGCAAGGCTTGCAGGCGGCCAGCATAGACCAAATCATTGCAATATTGCACCAGTTCCGGTACGCAACGGCGATGTTCGGTGAGCATCAAGCCGCGCATTTCGGGGTATTTTTGTATCTCGCAGGCATGGGCTGCCATGCGCATTAAATTACCGCTGGCCGCCATATAGCCGTGCTCGGCCAATTGATCATACACAGCGCCAGCCGCGCTCTCATCTGTGCCCAGCAAACCAAACTTTTTGGCATTACTGCGGTCGCTGCCTTGGGCGCAATTCCAAACCGGTTCAATTTGAAAGGTATCGCCCACCACCACCGCGCGTTTGGCCAGCGCAAACATGGCCGCACCAATGTCAGGTGAAACCTGGCCGGCTTCATCCACGATCAGCAAATCAATCCCATTCCAGAGCGGCAAATCTTCGCCTTGCCAGCCAGTAAAAAATGACGGGGCCATATGAAAATTGGAAACCATGCACGGGGCCAGTTTGGCAAAACGGCGGTATTTCGCTTCCAGTTTGGCCGGGCTTTTCTTATCCTGCATGCCTTGCTGTTGGCGCAAGGTGACTTCTTGCAGCCATTGCCCGGACCAATACCAGTCGGCCAGGCCAAACATGGGCGCACGGATCAGGGTATCGAGGCGCTCGTTAAGTTTATCCAGCGCGATATTTTCCAGGCTCAGGTAAGCCGGTGTCAGCGCTGCCAGCCAACGCTGCCAGAGCTGGTTGAAAGCCTGTTGCTGTTGGTCGGCCAGTTGCGCCTGCTGCGCGGCATGTGCTTGTTGTTGTTCGGCCTCACGCAGTGCCTCTACCTGGCTGGCGAGTTCGCTTTGTTGCAGCGCTTGCGCCTGTTGGCGCATGAGTTGGAATTGCTGGCTCGGTTTGTCATGGCGGTTGGCCAGGCTGGCGGTGAGCGGGTGAGTCAATAAAAAAGCGCGGTCGCGCGCATTGCGGCGTTGGCCGATGGCAGGTAAAAAAGCCAGCAAATCCAGCCACCAAGGCGAGTTGGCCAGATAGTTGGCCCAGGCTTGTTCGGCCGCATTGATGGCGTTGTCGGTCGTAGTAAAGCTGGCCTTGGCCGCAGTAATGGCGGTCTGGCATTGCAGGGTGGCTTGTTCTGCCGCCTCCTTTTGCGCTTGCGCATTGACGCGCATTTTTTCAAAAATCGCCAAATATTGTTGGTACAGCACTTGCGCCCCCGCTTGGCTATTGC
>CAMBDR010000479.1 GCA_945864765.1 Janthinobacterium lividum
AATACGATGGTTTGTTGGGTAAAGGTGTTGCGCAAAATTGCCATGGATGACTTCCTTCGTGAAAGAAACTTGTTACCTGTTGCTGTTCGAATTCTCATTATCCTAGAAAGTAGCGAGCGGTGTAATTTATCGCCGGATGCAGAATTCAAAATATTTTGGCTTGCGAGAAGCATGTCCGAAAACGGCTAGATGGCAAATTCGGTAAAGCGTATAAAGACAGCATGGAACCTACTACTAGAATTGACAACAGTACTCTCGATTTCGCCAGTTGCTATCGTGCGCTGAGCGCACGTGACGCACGTTTTGACGGCGTTTTTTTTACTGGCGTAAAAAGTACGGGCGTGTATTGTCGCCCGGTGTGTAGCGCGAAAACACCGCTCGCCAAGTCCTGCACATTTTTTGTGACCGCTGCCAGCGCCGAGCAAGCCGGATTTCGGCCCTGTTTGCGCTGTCGGCCCGAATTGGCCCCGTATGCGATCCAGGAAAATTTGGCTTACGCCATTTGGCAACGTATCGCGGCGGGCGCGCTCAATGAAGACAAGCTTGATACCCTGGCGCAGCAAGTCGGTCTTTCCACGCGTCAACTGCGGCGTGTCTTGCAGCAACATTTTGGCGTTAGCCCGGTCGAGCTGGCGCAAACCCAGCGCCTCTTGTTCGCTAAAAAATTACTCCACGAAACCACCTTGCCGATGACTGAAATTGCCTTCGCCGCCGGTTTTCGCAGCATCCGTCGGTTTAACGCCTTATTTGTTTTGCGTTACGGTATGGCCCCCACGGCGCTACGTAACACCTCGCGCATCAGCCAGCATGGCTTGAAATTGCGTCTTGCCTATCGCCCTCCGCTGGATTGGGATGGCATGTTGCGCTACCTGGCACCGCGTGCCTTAACTGGGGTTGAATCGATTGATTTCAAGCACCGGGCCTATTTGCGCACTTGGCGTATGGGCATGCAGGATGGGTGGTTGCGTGTCACCCAGGATAGTAAAAAGCATCAGTTGCTGGTTGAATTACCCGCGCATGGCACCACGGGCTTGATGCAGTTGTTGGCGCAACTGCGGCAATTATTTGACCTTGATGCCAACCCTGCGGTGATTGAGCAACATTTGCAGGCCGACCCCTTGCTGGCGCATCATTTGCATACCCATCCGGGCTTGCGGGTGCCGGGGGCGCTGGATCGATTTGAACTGGGGGTGCGCACCATCCTCGGGCAACAAGTCAGTGTAGCCGGTGCCACTACCCTCACGGCGCGCCTGATTACGCGCTTTGGTAGCCCATGCAACACGCCGTGGCCGGAGTTACACCACCATTTTCCTGCGCCGCAGTTGATTGCTGCGCTGAGTGCGCCGGAGTTGGCGCAAATTGGCATCCCGCACAGCCGGGCCGAAACCCTGCGCCATTTTGCCGAGTTTGCCGCCCAGGGTGGTTTGGAATTTGCGCCCGGTGCCCCCTTGGAACAAGTGCTGAGCCAGTTGCAACAAGTGCGCGGCATTGGTGCATGGAGCGCGCATTACATTGCCTTACGGGCGCTGCGCTTTCCTGATGCGTTCCCGGCGGGTGATTTGGGTTTGCAAAAATCCGCAGCCTGGCCCGAGCCAAAATTTAGCGAAAAAGCCTTGTCTCAGCGCGCCCAAGGCTGGTCGCCCTGGCGTGCCTATGCGGCCATGGCTTTATGGCAAGGTGCGAATGCCCCTTCCGATGGTTTATCTGAATGAAAGTGTCATCATGAAATCAATTACGGTGTATTTGGAACATCCAAGTCCCCTGGGGCCATTATTGTTGGCCGCCAGGGCGGGTGGCTTATCCGGCGTCTATTACCAGCAGCATAATCATTTTGCTGGCAAGCAAGATTGGCAGCAGGTCAGCGACCATGTCCTGCTCAAGCAGGCGGCGAGTCAGTTGGACGAGTATTTTGCCGGGCAGCGCCAAGTATTTGATTTACCGCTGGCCCCCCAGGGCACCCTGTTTCAAACCGAAGTGTGGCAGGGTTTGCGCCAAATTCCCTATGGCAGCACCAGCAATTATAGCGAGCTGGCGCAGGCCATTGCCCGTCCGAAAGCGGTGCGTGCGGTGGGCGCGGCGAATGCGCGCAACCCCTTATCCATCATTGTGCCTTGCCACCGCGTGATTGGGCGTTCGGGCGATCTGGTGGGGTACGCCGGTGGTTTGGAGCGCAAGCAGTTTTTGCTTGCGCTGGAAAAAGCCGGCACCGGGCAGTTGGCGTTAATATAACAAACTGCCACCGCGTCGAAACAAAGCCAAATCAACAAATTGCGACAAGGTTGAATGTCCCTCGGTGCGCACCAAATCCATGCCGTCCAATTCAGAATTGGCGCGCGTGAAGCTTTGCATGGCGCTAAATGAATTGCCCGCCCCCGCCAGGATCGCGCGCGTCAATGTCTTGGCCACCGCAAAACCCTCCAGACTCATGGCCGATACCGCTTCATCGCGGAACTTGCGCATGGTTTTGACGTGTTCCAATTGCAATGCGGTGGTGGCCGAACCAGGATTGGGGACGACTTGGGAAAACATGGTCCATTCCATCGCGTTTTTACCCGCCACTTCCCCCAATGTCGCCAAATTCAGCATCGACGTGCCTGCCACAAAGGTAGTGGGTGCAGCTTTGCGAAAGGTTTTTAAAAAGATGCCAGTATTGATGGTATCGGCCAAGGTAATCACCAAGCCCGGATTGGTTTGCGCCAGTTTTTCAATTTGCCGCGCAGTGGCCTGCTGGTCATTGCTGAGTTTGGCACTGCCCACAAGGTTTAAGTTGCGGCGGGCAATTTCTTTTTGGATCAGGGCGTAACTGTCGCGATTGGCGGGCGAATCGATATGCGCAATGCCAATATTCTTCAACCCCAGTTTTTCCAGGTGCTTGAAAATTACTTCCAGTTCCTGTTGCCGATTGGGTCGCCAAACCAGCGCGCGGTGATGATGGGCCGGGCTGGCGTCGGTCAGTGGGGCAAATAACAACAAACCGCTTTGTTTAAAGCCAGGGGTGGCGAGAATGGCCGCAGTGGTCTCCGCGCCGATGCCACCCAACATAAATTGCGGCTTTTCGTGCTCCAGCAATTGTTGCGCAATCTGCGCCGCGAGCGCTGGCTCACCCTTGTCGTCGCGCACCACAAAGCGAATCCGTTTGCCTTGCAAACCGCCGCTGGTGTTGATGTTGTCAAAATAAGAAGTAATGCCCGCCACATAATCGCGTCCGATATCGCCAGTCGGGCCGGATAAATCAATGCTTTGAACAATCACAATATTTTTTTCGCTCGCATGAGAAAGAGTTGGCAATAGGGTAAGAATAAAGCCGCAGCACAGATTGAGTGCCAGGAAGGTGAATGCGATGCGGCGCAGGGTAGAAAGTTTCGGAGTAGGCAGGGTAGTCATGATGAACCTTTTGTATTTTGGTGATGCGGATACTACCGCTGCAAGATGACCTGTCAATGACAGCGCATGTCTGCGTGGAAACATTCATTGCTAATAACCTTGATTCAGATCCGTCTTATCGTTTGCAAATGCAAATGATAACGGTTATTATTTGCCTTTGCGGGCGATGGTTGGCCTGATTCTTTGTGTTGGTATTCTGGAGTTTATATGTTTGACTGTAAGCTTGTAACAATGGCTAAATTTGTAGAGGCGTTGGGTAGTTTGATGTTGGCTTTGAATGCCGCTGCGGTGGAATATCCGATTGGTGCGCCGCAACAACGGTTTGGCATGGAAATCGCTGCCGTGTACTTGCAAGCGGTGGCCATGGAGCCGGAAGGCATGATGAAAAAGGCGGAAGAATCGGATATTCACATCGAAGCCGACATCAAAGCCTTGGCGGGCAACCCGAATGGTTTTGAAGAAGGGGCGTGGATTCCGTATTTGGTGGTGAAGTTTGAAGTGACAAAAGTGGGTAGCACGCAAAAAGTGAGTGGCGAATTCATGCCCATGGTGGCCAACGACGGCCCGCATTACGGCGACAATATCAAATTATTTGGCCCCGGCAAATACCATGTGAAGTACACCATTTTGCCGCCCAGCGAAAACAAACATGCCCATTTTGGCCGCCATACCGACCGGTTAACCGGGGTGCGTCCATGGTTTAAACCCTTTGTTGTGGAATATGTTTTTACTTATGCGGGGATCGGCAAAAAGGGAGGTTATTGAACCATGCGCCCCCAGATCACTTATTCAACCAATGGAGTACAACATGAATCAACGTCATTACCTTGCTACCAGCCTGACTGCTGCGGCCTGCCTGCTGAGTTTGCCCGCTTTGGCGGCTGATTTACCGACTTTTGACTTAACCATCAAGGATGCGAAGTTTGTGCCGGAAACCATTGAAGTGCCTGCCAATACTAAATTTCGTTTGACAATCAAAAACGAAGGCCCTGGCCCGGAAGAATTTGAAAGCAGCGAATTGCACAAGGAAAAAGTCTTGGCCGAGGGCGCATCGAGCTTCATCATTTTCCAACCCTTAAAGCCGGGTACGTATAAATTCATTGGCGAATTTCATCCCAAAACCGCCAAGGGGCAGATTGTTGCCAAATAAG
>CAMBDR010000480.1 GCA_945864765.1 Janthinobacterium lividum
CCGACGGGTGAGTGCAGGGTGATGGCAATCTCATTGGGCGTTTGATGCCATTCAAATTTGCCATGCAGCGCTTCGTCTTTACCGCGTTGTTGATACATCACCGACATACGGCCCTGTAGATCAATATTGCTTTGATAAGGTGGAAAGCCCGTTGGCGAGCCGGTTGGCAAATTCGGGGGCAAGCCCGGTACGGCTTTGGGGTCGAGCGTGGAGCAAGCAGTCAACATAAGCAGCGTAGCCAGCAGCAGCGCACCAAGCATCAACCAACGGCCAATCGCTTGCACGGTGCTGCCTAAGTCAGCTCCCCAGCCAGTTCTTAAGCCAATGAGCATTATGGCAAACTCACATTCAAGCGTGCCAGGGTACTTTTCAGGGCATCGTTTTTGGGATCTTTGCTTTTGGCTTCACGCCAGAATTTTTGCGCCTCGGCCTTTTGCCCCTTTTGCCATAAAACTTCGCCCAAATGTACGGCAATTTCAGCATCTGAACGCAATTCGTAGGAACGCCGCAATAAGGCTTCCGCTTCGCTCAGCTTACCCATACGATATTGCACCCAGCCCATGCTGTCGAGGATAAACGGATCATCCGGTGCCATCTGCAAGGCTTTTTCGATCAGGGCCTGGGCTTCGGGCAAGCGAATATTGCGCTCCGCAAACGAATACCCGAGGGCGTTATAGGCTTGATGTTCCTTGGGGGACAACTGAATCACCAGCCTGAGCGTGCGCTCCATGATTTGCCAACGATCCAGCTTTTCCGCGATCAAGGCAAAATCGTAGAGTAAATCGGTATTTTTGGGGAAACGCTTGAGTGCCGCTTCCAACAATGCATAGGCTTGCTTGTTTTGATTGGCATTGCGCAAAATTTGGGCGTCCGTCAAAATCAACAAGACTTTGTTTTCAGTACTTTCAGCACGCAAACCTTTCAACAAGACGCGCGCCTGCGCCAGATCGCCGCTCTTCGCAATCAAGCTAGCGCGGCGCAATTGCACCCCAAATTGATTGGTTTCGCGGCTGTCGGATGTGGTCATTTGGGTCAGCCACTTCAACGCGCCTGCGGTATCGCCGCGTTCTTCGGCAATTTGCGCCAGATAAGAATAGACCGTACTCACATCGCGCTCATCATTTTGAGGATACAGTTTTATCCCCTCAAGATAGCCGACAAAGCTCGCTTGGGCAGTGGCCAAATCGCGCTCAAAAAATGCCACCACGCCCAAGCCATACAGTAGCGCCGGATTTTTCGGGTCGGCTTTTAATAGCACTTCATATTCACGCCGGGCCTGGCTATATTGGCGCTGATTGATCAAACCGCGCACCAACTTGAGCCGCACTTCTTTGGCATTCGGGTAGACCGCCAAAAAGTCGGCCAACTCCTGATTCGCCAGCTTGCTATCGCCCAACACCAGCGCATGGGTTAGCATGGCCTCTTCGGAAGCCGGATTAATCGCCCGCGCGGCCCGCACTTCTTGCAAAGCGCGGGCGTTGTCACCCTTAGCCCAGGCACTGAAAGATAAAGCCAAACGCGCTTCAATCCACTCTTTATAGGGCGTCAACAACGATTCCAGAACCGTAAAAGCCGCCGTTTTGTCTTTGGCAAAGCGCATGATTTGCTGAATCTGCAAGATCGCATAACCGCGCTCGGCAGGCGCAGCTTTGGACAACACGCCTTTTAAGGCTTTATGCACTTCATCCAAATCTTCGCTGAACACGATGAAGCGTAAATAAAGTTGATTAGCCTCTTCCGCTTTGGGGTCCAGTTCGCGCCACAGACGAATGGCGACGAGCGCGGGTGTACCCTGGTCGGCATCGCGCGCCACTTCCATTGCGCGCCTGGCCAAACGCGGGTCGCGGGTTTGTTTTGCTGCATCGAGTAAAATGCCATACGCGTCTTTCCACTTGCCGCGCTGCGCCGCCACTTCAGATGCCATCAGCTTGGCCATTAAATCGGCAGTGAGCTCAACGCCCGGCAAATTGACGGGTGGGTCCAGCGAAGCGAGCACGTCAGCCATCGGGACATCCTGCACCTCATCGCCAGGCTCGGCGGCAGGCTTTGCGACCGGCGCGACGGCAGGCTGAACATCAGGCCGAACATCAGGCCGAACAGCCGGCGCAGGTAAAAACGCACTGCAGCCCGAAAAAAGGGCAGACAGCGTTACAATGATCAAAGCGTTTTTCACGACGGTTCCTGTTGGGTTTGGTGCAGCCGGGGTTGATGCGACTAGTCATTTTACGCCTAAGCCGAAACCAACGAACTGAGTGAAGTGATATTTTTTGTTGCGCACTGCATCAAACATTTATATCCGGCAATCGTTTCCACTCTATCAGCGAATTAAATCATGCCTGAATTACCTGAAGTTGAAGTCACACGACGCGGCGTTGCGCCGTATTTGGAGGGTGCCACGGTGTACGCCGTCATTTTCCGGCGCGAAGGCTTGCGCTGGCCGTTCCCGCAGGGCTTACCCGCCACCTTGGCTGGCCACACCATACGCGCCACCGGGCGGCGCGGAAAATATTTATTGATTCATTTCGATCATGGCAGCTTGATTATTCATTTGGGCATGTCCGGCCATTTGCGCATCTTGCCAGCAAATGAAGTGGCACAAAAACACGACCACTTTGATTTGGTCGTGAACAGCAATACCGGTTTAACCGCGATGCGCCTGACCGATCCGCGCCGCTTCGGTGCGGTACTGTGGCACGCCCTGCAAGATGGCCCGCTCGAACAACATGCCTTACTGGTAAAGCTGGGAATTGAACCGCTGGAAGCGCAGTTTTCCGGCAAGCTATTGCACCGCGAAACCCGCAAACGCAACAGCGCAATCAAACAAGTGTTGCTGGCAGGCGACATCGTGGTGGGTGTCGGGAATATTTATGCATCCGAGAGTCTGTTTCGTGCCGGCATCAATCCGCAAACCCCGGCATGCCGTATCAGCCTGGCCCGCTACAATAAGCTGGCCGAGGCGATTCGTGTCATTTTAGCTGCTGCCATTGAGAAAGGAGGCAGTACTTTGCGTGATTTCTTGGGTGTAGATGGCCAAACCGGCTATTTTCAGCAATCCTATTTCGTTTATGACCGCACCGAATTACCTTGCTACATATGCGGCAATCCGATCCGACAATTAAAACAAGGGCAACGCTCGACCTTTTATTGCCCGACTTGCCAAAAATAATCATTGCCACCAGCGCAATATATCGACAACGCCGTCTTGCACAGGCTGGACGAAAGCACTAACATCAGTGACAATAGAGAAGCCTGTTGAGAAGTGGCGTCAGCTTAGCCCAATTTTATCTCCAGGCATTCAACAACAAGCTAACCGTGGTGGGGGCAATGTGAGTAATCTGGTCCAGGATTTCCAAATTTACAGTACCTGGCGCAAAGGCGTCGTATCCGCTTTGGAGCGCTATCGGTCATGGGTGCATGATGCCGAACTATCCGATCCCGCATGCGAAAAGCGTTTTTCGCGTGCTTTTGGGCGGCTGGCCGATGATAAATTATCGATTGCCTTTGTGGCTGAATTTTCTCGTGGCAAGTCAGAATTAATTAACTCGATCTTTTTTGCCGATTATGGGCAACGCATTTTACCGTCCTCAGCGGGCCGCACCACAATGTGCCCGACCGAGTTGATGTATGACGCAGCCGTTAGCCCTTGCATCCGCCTGCTGCCGATTGAAACCCGTGCCCAACCCTTATCCACCAGCGACTTTAAAACCCGCCCGGACCAATGGACGGTGTTGGCGCTGGACATTCAATCCGGTGAAGGCATGCTGGAAGCCTTCAAGCAAGTGAGCTTAACCAAGTTTGTCAGCATCGAAGAAGCCCAAAGCTACGGTTTGTATGACGCCGAGGACCCGGATATCAGCCTGACCCTGAATGAAGATGGTTTGATCGAAATTTCGCTGTGGCGGCATGCGATTATCAACTTCCCTCATCCTTTGCTGAAAGAAGGCCTGGTTATTTTGGATACACCGGGTTTGAATGCGATTGGTACCGAACCCGAATTAACGCTGAACTTAATCCCCAATGCGCACGCCGTGCTGTTTATTTTGGCAGCCGATACCGGCGTTACCAAGAGCGATATTGATGTCTGGCGCAACCATATTGGGGCTGGGCCGGGGCGCATGGTGGTACTCAATAAAATCGACAGCATGTGGGATGAATTGCGTTCCGAAGCCGAGGTCGAGCGTCAAATCAACAAACAGGTTAGCACCGTGGCGCATACTTTGGCACTGGAGCCACGCCAGGTATTCCCGGTTTCGGCGCAAAAAGGTTTGGTCTCCAAAATCAACAAAGATGCGGCTTTGCTGAAAAAGAGCCGCCTGCCGGTGCTGGAAAACGCGCTGGCCAATGAATTGATTCCCGCCAAAAAAGACATCATCAGCCAGCAATTGAAGGAAGATATCGACGGTTTAATCACCGCGCAAAACACCATGGTTTCCTCGCGCATGCGTAGCGTGGTGGAACAATTATTTGAATTCAAGAGCTTGCGCGGTAAAAACCGGAATGTGGTTGAACACATGATGAAGCG
>CAMBDR010000481.1 GCA_945864765.1 Janthinobacterium lividum
TTGCGGCGGCCATGGCCGCTTCCAAGTGTGACATCGACGCAGCTTCGCAATAAGCCATAAAAAACGGCCCCAGCCGCTCACTCGATTCCTGAAAACTGAGTTGCGAGAATTTGGCGGTGGCATAGTCGGGATGCATATCACCTTCATGCAGTGGGGTGCCCAGCTTTTGTAGCGTTGTGAGCAGGATATTCATCATGTGCGGGCCATAGATATTGGCTTGTTCCGACAATACATGCGTGCCTGGCTTGATATCCGGCTTGATGTTTTCATCGAGCGCAAAGCTGCGGTACATCATGGAGCCGGCCACCCGCGAGATCGATGAGATTAAGGTTTCAATATGCACGCCGTCTTCGGTGCTGAGCACCTTTTTGGCGCTGGCAGCAAAGATTTTGGCGGCATTTAAGGCGCTGCTGAGATGGGCGTCATCCATGACAGGCGGGTACTTTCTCAAAAATGGTGGGTGGGGTAATGCAAATCGTTTTTGGTATTGTATCATCGGGCAGGGCGGCTGGAGCCAGCCGCACCGCTTATACGCTCTCGCGCTGGTCACGTGGAACCAGCGCGAGGTAAGTTTCCATCGAACTATCAGTCAGTGGCTTCACCATGGTTTGCACCGTGACGTAGCGCGAACCCATTTGAATGCCAGCACGCTCACGCACCGGGATGTAGCCTTGCGCCACCCAAAACCGCTCCGCGCGCGTGTTGCCTTGCATCACCCCCAGGCGCAGCCATGCCGCCCCATTGTCGCTGGCCCAGCTTTCCAGCCCCTGATACAAAAGCTGGGCATCCCCCGAGCCATGGCGCTGGGTCGCCACAATAAAAGTGCCAATATGAAACACCGACGGGGCCAGCAGATCGGTGATGATGTTGGCCATGGCCACCAGCGCGCCCTGTTCGTTGGCATAGCCGACGACCCATTTTTTGGTGAATTGCCAACCTGCGGGCAGTTCATTGGTAATTTCCTCGACGGCCTCGCCAGGGCCGGCCGGCTCGCCGGTTGTGATGAGAAAATACGCCGGGTTTTCATCGAAGAACTGCTGCAAAAGCGGTGCGTGAGCAGGCGTTAGCTCGATCGTGTGCAGGCTCTGTGTTGGGGAGGCGGGGAGGGTGGTAGACATTTTGTTTGATTTTTTAAGTTGACTGGTATGGGCTTACTTTTCACACTTTTTTTCAAGTGAATCATAATTGTACCCAGTTTCGTTACTGATCTGGTCGCTGTTTTTCGTTGTCATGATGCTTCTTACCTTTCGTGCTTGATGAGATTTACGTTGTTTGCATAATACGGGACAGCCACCATAAGCCTCAACAACTGGCTATCCCGGTAAAGCAATTTCTACTTTTTCCTGAAAATGACGAGAGTGGGCGTTACAATCCTGTGAGCACATTCGTGCCTTTTGGGAAAAAATTCGAATTAAAGAGAGGGAACTACCATGAATTATGTCGATGGATTTGTGATCGCCGTGCCAACGGCCAATAAAGAAGCTTACACCAGGATGTCGGCTGAGATGGCTCCGCTGTTCAAAGCGTATGGCGCGTTAAAGTTGGTGGAATGTTGGGGCGATGATGTCCCCGAGGGCAAGCTGACTTCCTTCCCGCTGGCGGTTCAATGTAAGCCGGACGAAACGGTGGTGTTCTCGTGGATTCTTTGGCCCAGCCGTGAGGCGCGTAACGTGGGCATGGAAAAAGTCATGACAGACTCAAGTATGCAGGGTGAAGCCATGAAAACCATTTTTGACGGCAAGCGCATGATTTTTGGCGGGTTTCAAATGATTGTGGATGAGTAGGGCAATCACACAAAATAGCAAAATCATGCACTGCCCCTTGGTTTGCCTGATGAATTGACTATGCTGCTTTAAGCTGCTTCAACGTGCCGGGCAAAATTATCCAGGATGGCTTGCCACCCTTGCCGTTGTTGTTCGACCGAATTTTCGGATTCGGCGTCGAAGCTCACGCGCACCGTGACGGCATCGGTGCCCGCAATGAACTCAACCAAAGCCGTGCGCTCGCCGAACGCATATTCAATGCACTCGTTTGGCACGATTTTGGTGTAGGTGCCGGCGAAGTCAAAGCCAAAACTGCCATCTTTGGCTTCCATGCGTGACGAAAATGCGCCACCCACACGCAAATCAACACTGGCCTTGGTGGTATGCCAATCCGCCGAGGCGGCATTCCACTGCTTGATGTCTTCCGGCGTGGTGTAGGCCTGCCAGACTTTGGTTGTGGGTGCTTTGACGCTGGTTTCAACGGTTATTTTCATGTGATGACTCCTTGTGGTTGGTAAAGATTCGTGCCTGATTTTAACGCACGGCAAGCGGGTTGAAGTTGGGATTTTCGATCATGCCAAGGCGATTGCCAAATGGGTCTTGCACCGCCGCCACTTTAATGCCTTCACCCACGTCGGTAACGGGCTCGATGACGCTGGCACCGAGTTCGAGCAGGCGCGCAAACGCGGCGGCAATGTCCGGGACGCCCCATAGCGGCTGCGGCCCTTGTGTTGACGGTTGCGCTTCTGGGAGCAGGCCAAGTTCAAAGCCGCCCACGTTGAAGCCGACGTAAAACGGTTGGTCAAAGTAAGGCTCAGCGCCCAGTACTTTGGTGTACCAATGTTTGGCTGCCGTGAGATCCGGCGCGGGGTAGATGGCGGTGCGAAGGCCGAGGAACATGTTTGACTCCTTATTGAATAGTGATATTTATCGGGTAAATTGACCAGCACTTGTGCGGCAGTGCTGAATGCTAAGTGCGACGTTACAATCAATTTTACAGCTATCGGTCGCACCGTCATTCCCGCGTGCATTTGGCGGGAATCCAGTTCTGTGCGAATTGTTGACGGTTATACTCCGCGCTGGCACTGGATTCCGGTGCGCCGGACCGCCGCCTGCGCGGGAATGACTGGGCGGCAATCCGAGGGCGACCGTCGTCGGGCGGCGATCCGAGTGTTTCGGACTATTGTTTTTAAAATTAATTACGCAGGCGCACTTAAAGTCAGGTTAAAGTATATTATCAGGTCGGCTACTTCGCACGGTGCTTGTTCCAGTGGGGCTATTCCGGTTGCCATTCTCGGTTTCCTTTTGTTTGAATCGCGCAAACGCTGTCACCAGCACATCATTCGGCTTTGCGGGGTTGTCGAGTAAATTAATAATCATGGCTGCGTCATTTAATGAAAAGTGAATGGTTTTTTCTTGCTCATTGTCTTTCTCGGCATTCTCAAGTGTGGCTTGGGCCACAAATTGATTCAGTGCTGCCTCGGTTAATTCCGCTGTCTCTTGAACACTTTGGGTTATGGGGTGATGGTCACGGTTGCTGGACTGGTCTCTGTTTTGCGTTGTCATGTTGCTTACACAGGCGCGCAACGCAAGCAGCGCACTCGCAATCGCGTTGGCAACCGCATGATCCTGCACCATGCCATCCTCACTGAGTTGGGCACCCAGCAGCGGGATGCTGATCGAGGCCGCTTCGACGATGACGGCCGACATGGTTTTAAGCGTCTCGCGTAGCGCAGCGTCCGCATGGTGCGCGCGCGGGGATGCGTTGAGGACGGCGACCGGCTTTTCAATAAAAGGCTCGAAACTGACCAACCAATCCAGGGTATTTTTAATGCAGCCCGTAACGCCGTGGGCATACTCGGGGCTGGCAATCAACAACGCGTCTGCGGCGGCTACCGCGTCATGCAGTGCGATAACCTGCGGCGGCAGTTGCGCTTCCAGATCAGGGTTGAACAGGGGCAACTGGCCAACGCCATTGAAAATCTGTACCGCCACCCCCGGCGGTGCCAAACGCAAGGCAGCGCGCAGCAGCGCGGAGTTGATGGAAGCGGCGCGCAGGCTGCCGGAAATGGCCAATACTCTCATGATGAATAACCAACGATTTTCATGGTAAAACTCCTTGTGGTGGGTGCTGGTTGCCAATGCTGACGTATATTGTAGTGGTTTTAGCGCTTGACCACCGCATAACGCGCCAAAGTCAGTTGCCGGGCTTGATCATGTTGCACAATCGGCTCAGGATAATCCCGCCCCAGCACCAGAGCCGCCTTGGTCAATTCAGCCGCCGGAGCCAGCCAAGGCGCGTGGCGGTATTTGGCAGCCAGCGGGGCCAGTTGTGGCAGGTAACGCACAATAAACTGCCCCTCGGCATCAAACTTTTGCGATTGCGTAATCGGGTTAAAGATGCGGAAATACGGCTGCGCATCGCACCCGCTGGAAGCACACCATTGCCAGCCGCCATTATTCGCGGCCAAATCAAAATCATTCAACTGGCGCGCAAAATACGCTTCGCCCCAACGCCAATCAATACCGCAATCTTTCACCAAAAAACTCGCCGTCACCATGCGCAGGCGGTTATGCATATACCCGGTTTGGTTTAATTGCAACATCGCCGCATCCACCAGCGGGTAACCGGTTTGCCCTTGACACCACGCATCAAACAGCGCCTGCGCCGCCTCGCCGCTTTCCCAGGCGATGGCATCATACGCGGGTTTGAAGGCGCGTTCGGCCACGTGCGGATGGTGAAATAAA
>CAMBDR010000482.1 GCA_945864765.1 Janthinobacterium lividum
TGGCTCGTCATCACTGATCCGCACACTGGCCACGCCATGTTTGTGATGAATAAAGTGCGTGCGCTGTACACCAGCAGCGTGGTATCGATGGGTAGCGCCCTGCTGATTTGCCCGATCTTTTCCTTACTCAGTTTTTATTTGATGCGTGGTCGCATTGGCGAAGATTTACGCAGTGGCATTGGCAGTGTGATCGGTGCCAGCCAGGTTGGTAACGGCGAATTTTTATTCAGCCGTTGGTTGGGCGGGGTGGCTTACTTGCTGTTGTTGCAGGCGGCCTTCATGCTTTCGGTGATGGCGCTGCAAGTGCTGTATGGCGAAGCGCCATTGCATATTTTGCCGTATTTGCAAGCCTGGTTTGTGGTATTGCTGCCAGCGGTGTTTTTTGCCATCAGTTGCGCGCTGCTGTTTGAAAGCGTACCCGCCTTAATGGGCAAGGGTGGCGATGTGTTGTACTTTATTTTCTGGGCGATGCAAATTAGCTTGATCTCGCAG
The DNA here is from genome assembly GCA_945864765.1 of Janthinobacterium lividum. Taxonomy (GTDB): domain Bacteria; phylum Pseudomonadota; class Gammaproteobacteria; order Burkholderiales; family Burkholderiaceae_D; genus CAMBDR01. The sequence goes on from CAMBDR010000482.1 coordinate 493, forward strand.
ATGGATAAAATGGCGACACCCGGCATGCATTATTGGATGGCGTTTGATTTTACCGGCATGGTAGCTGGCATCGCCAATCTGAAAGCCTTTGTTGGAAAATACTTTTCCCTGGGACACGGCTCTTTTAACGCGGCCATTGCACCGGTGGTGTTTAATGATTTGATCAGCACCCCCAAACTGTATGCGGTGCGCGCTTTGTCTGCTGCCATGGCATTCATTCCCTTGTTGCTGGCGATTCGCGTGTTTCATCGTTACTCGCCCGATAAAGTCAAAGCCAGCCACAGTAAGCAGCGTCGTTCGCCGCTGACCGTGTTAAACGACTTACTGCGTCCATTGTCGCGTTTGGTGCAACCCCTGTTTGCGCTGGGCGCACGCTTACCCGGTTTGCCCGGCAAGGTGGTTAGCGATATCGCTTTAAGCCTGGTGGCAGCACCTGCCGCCATGCTGGTCCTGGCGCTGTTGACCCTGCTGGGCTGGTTTGGGGCCAGCGTCGCCTTGCCTGGCGTGTTGGTATGGGCCGCTGCCGTGTGGGGTGTGTTGATCAGCGATATCAGCACCCGTGATTTTCAATCGAATCTGGAAGACATGACCGGTGCCGTACCCGGCGGTGCTGTGCAACGCTATTTGCGCCAAATGATTGCCAGCAATGTGATCGGTCTGGTGGTGATGGGCGGCATTGCCTTGCGCTGGAGCAGTAGCCACCCCGCCTGGGCGCTGGCCTTGCTGGCCGGTATTTTCGGCTTTAGCGCCATCGCCAGCTTGTTGGGCCGCACCTCACGCACCTCACGCACTTTCCTTGCACTGTTTTTGTTTTGGGTGTATGCAGCATTGCAGGTGCAGAGCGTGGCCAGGCTGGATGTATTGGGGTTTAATGGCACGGTTAATTCTGCTGCCACCGTGCAACATCTTTCCATCGGCCTCATGGCCCTGGTGCTGGGGATAGGTTATAACCGTTGGCGTAGTCAGTAGGGGTGTTGTTTTTTTGGAACGCCATCAAGATAATTTGCAATTGTTACCTTGACAGCGTCCAAAGCCGCCGGATTGGCGGGTAAAGTGCTTGACCTGATCTGAATAAGCGTTAATACTCCTTGGAAATGCTTGGCATTCCTTTATGCTTACTTTGAAATGATGGGAAATCGCTATGAGTTATCCGCAGTCCAATCCGGAATCGAATCCAATTTATACCGTATCAAACTATATTTTGGACCGATTATTTCAACTTGGCATTCGTCAATTTTTTGCACTACCGGGTGATTATGCGGCATTTTTCCTTGACGCTTTGGAGCAAAATCCCAATCTTCAACACGCTTCAACAACTGACTTCGATCAGGGTTATGCCAGTCGGGCTTGCCACAAAGGCCAGGTGCCAGACAAGCTGCAATTGGGGGCGGATTCAAGGGTCAATGGCAAATTTCCCCTCGTTAATTTCTTTGCTGCCGACTCCGGTGCGGTCGGCCCAGGCAAGCATGAAGCCATGGTGTTGATTGCGCCCGGCTTTTCGGTTAAAGAGCGCCAACGGCGCGGCAGTCAGGGCATCTTGCTTCATCTCAAAACCGGTAACCGGGTGGCCGATCAACAGGTGTTGGAACATGCGGCTGTGGCGGCGGTGGTGATTCGCGATGCCGATACCGCGCCGCAATTAATCGACTATGCGTTAACGGCCATGATGACGCATCGTCGCCCGGTTTCAATCGAAGTCTTGCAGGATGTGGAGGTTGATAAGTGTGATCGTCCGCATGGGCAACTACAGGTCTTGCCGTGCCTGGGCGAATCGAAATCGCTGGCGGCGATGCTCGATGCGGTTTGGGCTTGTATCCTGCAAGCCAGGTTGCCCGTGATCTGGGTCGGCTCTGAAATTGCGCGCCACGGTTTGCAAGAACTGTTGCAGCAAATTATCGATATCAGCGGTTTGTACTTTGCCACCCAGGAGGCGGGTCAAACCGGCTTGAATGAAGCGTCGCTGCAGTTTATTGGCGTCTATAATGAAGTCGATTCGGGAACCGATTCCGACCCTTCCACGCGGGTAATCATGCATGCGAGCGATTGCGTATTGGCCCTGGGTGCGCTGATGAGCGATGATTATCTGCACCGGATGGCGCAAAGCTATGAGCAAACCATTGAAGTGAACGATGCCCAGGCGCGCATCGCCTGGTCAAAATATCCCGACGTATATTTGCAAGTGTTTTTACAAGGCTTGTTACAGCGCTTCCAGTCAGCGCATTATGTGGCAAAAAGCTATACCCGACCCCACCATGTGCCAGAAATTGCCTGCCATGCTGGCATGGTTAATTAAAAGCTGCAAGCCGTGAACATCGGTTTGTTTTGCTTTTATTGTTCGACTGTAATCCCCATGGCAGTCAATTCTTTTCTGTAATATTCCCTGGTTTGTGGATTGGGATATAAAAAGCGAGAGTAGGCGCTCCAGCGCTCGTCTTTGCGAATATAGGTTGAAGATTTGCATTTGGGGCAAGCCCGTTTGGCGTACACGGCGGCCAGCGCGGCTTCGATGCCATCGGGTTTTTTTACATACACATACATGCGCCTTTCGCCATCGCTGGTGAAACTGCCGGCATAAATCGATTCGGTTTTGGCGGCGATGGTGGCCACCACCTCGGCGCTAATGGCATCAAGCCGGGCCACATCGGTTTCCAGCGGCAAGCCATCGCCAAACAATTGGGTCGGGTAGTGGGTGCCCGTGGTCACCAGTAGCGGATAATCGGCAAACGGGGCGTTTTTAGCCAAGGCCAGATTGATTTTAATCTCGCCGGGGCTTTTTTTATTATTGTAGGCGGCATAATAAGACCACCATAAATCGGCGGCGTGGCTGGGCAGGGGCAAAATCAGCGCCAAAATCAGGCTGAAGGTGCAGGTAGAGGCGCAGGTAAAAGCGCAAGTAAAGGCGCAGCTAAAAGCGCGGGTAAAAACGCGGGTGCGTAATGAATTCATGCGGGTTTCATCGGGTAATCTGGTTAAAGTGCGGACATTATAACAACGTCGCATCGTGCCGTGAATCCGGCGCGAAGTCAAGTCACTTGTCGGATTTGCCAAAGGCTTGGTACAATCAGCGTTTCGACAATTGCACCCAGCCGCCCCCATGATAGATATTCAACTCCTCCGTAAAGACATCGACAGCGTTGCCGCGCGTCTGGCGACCCGTAAATTCAAGCTCGATGTGGCCGGTTTCAATGCCCTGGAAGCCGAGCGTAAGCAAATTCAAACCAAAACCGAAGAATTGCAAGCCAAACGCAATAGCGTGGCCAAGCAAATTGGCTTTATGAAAAGTAAGGGAGAAGACGCCAGCGCGCTGATGGCCGAAGCCGCCGCCTTGCCCGAAGAGCTAAAAAACAACGAACATGCGCTGGCCAGCTTGCAAGCCAAAATCAATGAATTCGTTATGTCGATTCCCAATTTGCCGCAAGAATCGGTGCCCGTGGGCCATGATGAAGCGGGTAATCTGGAAGTGCGCAAAGTGGGCGAGCCGCGCCAGTTTGCCTTCACCATTAAAGACCATGTGGATGTGGGCCAGGCTTTGGGTTTGGATTTTGACATGGCGGCCAAGCTGACGGGTTCGCGTTTTTCCACCATGAAAGGTGGCATTGCGCGTTTGCACCGGGCGCTGGCGCAGTATATGCTCGATACCCATAGTACTCATCATGGCTACACCGAATGCTATACACCGTATATTGTGAATGCCGATAGCTTGCGCGGCACCGGGCAATTGCCCAAGTTTGAAGAAGACATGTTTGCCGTGAAAAAAGGCGGGCAGGAAGGCGAGGGCGAAACCCTGTATTTGATTTCGACTTCCGAGATTCCACTGACCAATTTTGTGCGCGATACCATTGTGCCGCTGGAGCAATTGCCCATCAAGCTGACTGCGCATACGCCGTGCTTCCGTTCGGAGGCGGGCAGTTATGGGCGCGATACCCGTGGCATGATACGGCAGCACCAATTTGACAAGGTGGAAATGGTACAAATTGTGCATCCTGATCATTCGAATGCGGCGTTGGAAGAAAT
>CAMBDR010000483.1 GCA_945864765.1 Janthinobacterium lividum
TGCGTGATATCGTTACCCCCGATACTTTTTGGGGCACGTCAGCCAAGCCAACTTCATTTTTTCCGTACGCCTTTATCAGACGCCATTCTTTTTTCATTTTGCTCTCCTTTAAGTAAATACCTAAAAGAGGGCACCCTTCAACATTTCTATTAGCATTTTTAACTCCTTACTGAAATAGGGCGAATAGCATTTATCTGCCGCAACACAAACGCAAAAGCGAGCCGCGCAGCAGCAGCCGCACGAGGTAAACCGGGTTGAACTTATCCGCAGGCAAGCGGCGGCACATAGGGAATTGTATAGTAGTAGATGGAAAATTGCGCCTGCAAATATCAGTATTACGAAAAAACATCCCCCAATTGAGGCTGGCGGGCTCGTCCTACAAGCGGTTCAGATTGTGGCTCGCTGCGCGATCACAATCTAACCTTGTATGCTGTTATTTATAGGGTTTGCCTTATTCGTTGGGCGTCATTTTGTGATAAGGCCACGGAATTGCGGATCTGTAACAACGCGCTTTATGAGATCCTGAACGGCAGGCCCAAGCGCTTGCGCTGTTTGATTGCAAGCTGTAATTGCATCAAAGCCGCTTTTGAATCCGTAACTGGTCTCGACACTCATAGTCTTGCCGTTGCTTGACCCGAGAGTTATCGATAAATCCCAGTTGCCGTTTGTTAGCCCGGAAGTGGACGAGAAGCCTATTTTTGTCATGCTGGCGGTGAGATTCGTACCACTATCAGAGTAAAGGCTGGCAAACTTAAGTTCATCATTAAAGGCTTTTTCGATGAACTGTGGGATTGTCATTCCGTCGGCAGCTTGAATCGGGCCCATAAGGCGGCAATTGGCGTCGTAGCTACCCGCAGTCGTTATTGATGCGACTTTTACGGTAGAGCCAGCGTATTGCTTTAGCGCTTGATTGTTGTCAACTGATACAGCATACCGTGCAGGTGTCATAGTGGAACAGCCAGAAGCGAAAATCACTGCTGCCAGTACCCATATTCTATTTTTCATAAATTTCCCATTGTTGAGTTGCGAATTATAAACGAAAGCTTGATCTTGACGCCCAACGAATAGCGGCTATTTGCCGCCCCACAAAAGCAAAAGCGCGCCGCGCAGTAGACGGATCGGATAAACCGGGTTGAACCTAACCGCCGCCAAGCGGCGGCACAAAGGGGGGATTGTATAACAGTCGATGGGGAATTGCGCCTGCAAATATTGGTATTTCGCAACACAATTGGTAAGACGGTGTAACAAGGCGCAATTTGTGGTATTTGTTCAACATGCTCTACCTCGGCCCGCCATTGGTTGTGGGCGCGCAGGATTTCCTGGGTGTTGATGGCGATCTCGATGGCGTTGACGCCGGGCTGAGGGTGGCGGCGATTAATAGCAAGGTGGCGAGCTTTTTCATGGCGATCCTGTGGTGGTATGGCGAGATGGGTTGAATGGATCATAGCACTTGCGCGCACTTACGTGCGCGATGTGCTGGTCTGCCGCCAAACTCTTATATTTATCCATGCGATTTGCCTCATTTTATGACTGCGGTTTTTTATACTGGCTCATGTGCGATTGGTGAAGTGAAGAATGCGATAATTGCGGAAATGGTGCGTATTGCGGCATGAAAACAAGTAAAAAAGGCAGTGTATGAAACAATTGGCAATAAAAAGCATAGGGTGTGCGCTGGGTATGGCTTTGGCATGCTGTAGTGGCGCTTCGCTGTCGGCAACAGCCTTTGAAACGAAACCAGTGGCGGCACCTGCGACCAATAAATTAGCCATGCCCGTGAAGAATCTGGCCAGTGCATTCATCACTTTTTGGGATGCGACCCAGGGCCAGCCAACCGAAGCACGTGTGGCGGCCTTCAAGCGAGACATTGCGCCGCAGTTTGCCGAATTCTACGGTATCGCACGTGACAACGGTCGAATCACAGAGCAGCAGCAAGATGCGAAAATTGCTCGCGCCATCGAGCAGTTTGGCCCCCAGCGCACGGCCTTTGTTGATAAGGTGGCCGCGTTCGAGTTGCTGCTGGATCGCAACGTCCGCAGCTTTCGCCAGGTATTTCCGGATTTCCATGGCGATGTACCGCTATACCTGCTGCATTCCCTTGGCGAAATGGATGGTGGGACCCGAACTTTGTCTGGCAAGAACCATTTGATCTTCGGCGTCGATGGGATGGTGCGTTATCACAAGCCAGGCAGCGATGAATCCGCCTTTTTTCATCACGAACTGTTTCACGTCTATCACACTACTCAAAAAACGGATTGCGAGGAAATGTGGTGCTCACTTTGGCGCGAAGGACTGGCCGTGCATGTAGCCAAGACTCTCAACCCAAATGCCAGCGAAGATGAGCTCTTACTGGCGATACCTGCGGGCCTGGTTACCAATACGCAGACGAAGCGGCGCGAGTCATTGGCAGACCTCAAAAGTGTGCTCGACTCCACTGATCATGAGGTGTATGCGGGACTTTTCTCCACTCAAGGCAAGGCTAACGCCAGCGGTTTGCCGACCAGACGTGGCTACGTGCTGGGCTACTGGGTAGCGCAGGAGCTTGGTAAGCGATATAACCTGCGTGAGTTGGCAAAGATGCCTCCAGACCAAGTCAAGCCACTGGTTTTTGCTGCGGTTGATGCGCTTCTGGCGCAAGCTTCGCGGTAATTGACAGCTATTGGTGGCGTACGGGCAACCGGAGTACGGGCAGCCGGCGTACGGGCAACCGGGGTACGGGCGGCCAGCATGCGGACATCCGACAGGCCAAGCATTGAGTCGCGAAATGACGAGTTTGGGATAACGCCAATCCGTAGATTGGCGTCAGGTCAGAAGGGCATTAATTGGCTATTAATTTTGCGCAGGCGTATTTTCAGAGAAATATTCATGCGAATCGGCATTATTAATCGCCTTGGCCGGATCGCTAATGGCCAGGCTCTTGGCTGCGCTATGACCATAAGCCCAGTCGTCGGTCCCCGCAACTGCGGTGAAATGGCTCATTTCATGCACCAGGGTACCCGCTTTGGAATCGGTGCCCGTGGCCGGTGCGGTCCAGAATGCCTTGCAGACGTAAATCTTGTAGGGCTGGTTAGGATAGACATAGGCGTAATAGGTTTTTTTGCATCTGCAATCGACCACCACGGCTTGATCATTAAACGCACCCAAAATGGAAGAGAAATTGGATGTTACGGTGCTAAAGCGGCTGGCATCATACGTACCAAACCAGGTTGTGTAACGTGGGCCAGGATTGCCCGCGTTCATATACGCCAGTGAATTGCTGGCATAAGTCTTGGCATTGGCCACCCCTGTGGTAATGTCTGCCGATTGCGAAGCGGTGCAACTGGAAAACGAGAGCGAACCACCAGCCAGCGATGGAGCAAAAGTGGGCGCGACCGCTGTTGATTTGTTGCTGCCGTTAATCCACATCGTCACATTGTTGGATTTCAGTTCCACTACTTGCTTGCCAGCAGCAGCAAAGCCGTTGTTGGTATGATTGCCCAACAAGCTGATTGACCCGGTCTGATAGCGCACCGAATAATTACCACGCACGCTCATATCAAACATCGAAGACATTTCCACTTTGTAGGTATATGATTTGCCTGCCTTGAGCAAGACATAATCAGCCGCAGTGGGTGCGCCGCGTTTGTAGTGTGGGCCATTAAACGCCACTTTTACGCCATCACGCGTCACTTCAAACAAGCCTTCAATTTCATCACCATTGAACGGCGTATGCCATTTCAGCACCGAGTGGTCCTGCGCACTGGTATTGGTCAGGGTAATGTCGAGAAGCACATCTTCATTCGCCTGCACGACGTTTTTGGCTGGTTTGATGCTGACTGTAATCGGCGAACTCGCCGCCTGGGCTAAGCCGGCCATGCTGAACAAGGCTGCCAGTAAGAGGGATTTTGTTGTGTTCTTCATTTGTAGTGTCTCCATTATAAGTGGTGTAATGCGTTGTGAGCAACGCTGTTATGTAACGCTATCGACCCTTGTCAGGTGTCGGGCGAAGCGGTAGTTTCAGGCAAATATTGAAGTTTGTCAACATTTTCCGCATGGTACAACAGTGAAGTGTGGAAATTAATGGCACAAGACTGAATGCCTGGGACAAAACTGAGTCAGCCGTATTGCTTTATGCCGCCGTAGGGCGCAATGAATTGCGCCGCATGTGGGCGTAAAACAAGCCGTGGCGTTTGATTAAATGCTTGCAGCGTGTTGGATGCGAAAATTCCGATATGCGTGGTTGCACCAATGGCGCAATACATTGCGCCCTCGGGCTTGGTATCCCCCGCTGCGCGCCGTCAAAATGGGTTGTCGATTGCAAAAAAGTTGGCGCGGGCGATAAAGCCCTGGTGTATTTGGGGCGCTATTTAAATGAAAACCCGCACCGTCAGCGGTGTCGAGTTTTTGCGGCTTGTGTTGCAGCATACCTTGCCAAAGGGATTTCGTCGCGCGCGTAACTATGGCTTCCTGCATGCCAACAGCAAGCGCTGGATCGTGCTGCTACAACTTCAGCTCAAAACCATCTTCAA
>CAMBDR010000484.1 GCA_945864765.1 Janthinobacterium lividum
CCGGCCTCGCGTGCGCTGGCAATGGCCTGGCAGGCGTTGACCAGTAAATTCATGAAGACCTGGTTGAGCAAGGCGGGCCAGCATTCGATCTCGGGGTCGTCGATGAATTCAGTCACGAATTCCACCTGATCAAGCCAACTGGTGCGCACCAGATTCAGGGTGGAATTGATGCATTCCGAAATGTGTACGGTGCGCTTTTCGGCTTGATCAAGGCGGGTAAAAGCACGCAAATCCTGGACGATGCCCTTGATCCGATTGGTGCCGTTTTGCATGGTGGCCACATTGTCGCGCAGCCGCGCAAAATACTGGCGTATGGTTTGCACAATCTCGGGCGCATCATCGGCTTCAATCACACTGCCCATAAACGCTTCAAACCGATTCAAATCCACCAACTGGTTTTGCGCCGCCACATGCACAAAATTGGTGGGATTATTGATTTCGTGCGCCACCCCAGCCGTCAGCGTGCCCAGCCCGGCCATTTTTTCTTGCAACAGTAATTTGCGCTGGGTTTGCTGCAGGCGTTCGTGGGTGCTGGCCAGTTGCTGATGCGCGTCGGCATTGGCCAGCGCAATCGCACCATACGAGCACAAGGTGCGAAACACGTGGCGCTCGTGATCGCCATAGGCAAAGCGCTGAAATGACTGGATCATCATCACCCCCAGCAATTGCTCGCCCACACACAATGGCGTAAATAGTGCGCTGTGCGCCTGATTGCGGCTCTTGACGGGCGCGCTGTTTTCATCCGGGTCATGATTGATCAAAATTTCATGCCGTTCGCGCGCACACAGCGCCGCCTGCGCCACCGGGTGCGACAAATGAATGCGGCCACTGGGCGGTAATTGCCCCTCAACCAGACCAAACGTGGGGTGCAAGGTGGTGCCCGTTTCATCAAGCTGGTACAGCGCCAACACATCCACATCGAGTAAATGATGGATATGCCGGTTTAACACCTGAAACACCCGGTCGGTATTGAGCTGGGCGGTAATTTCCTGGCCGATTACACCCAGCCGCTCCAGCGTTTCGGTGGTTTTTTGTAGCACCGTTGCGCGCTGGCGCTCTGATTCGGCTAATGCGCGATGATGTTCGGTTTCAAGCCGCGCGCGTTCGGTTTGTTGGTTCACTTGCACCGCACGGGCGCGGCGGTTGGCCTCCTGGGTCAGATTTTTTTCCCGCGCGGCATTGGCTTGCTGGCCATAATGCCAGGCCTTGGCATAGTCGCCCTGTTGGGCATATTCTTGCGCCAGCTCATCCAATAATCGTGCAGGCGCGCTGTAACCCTCGATTTTTTCTGCCAGCGCCAGCGCCTGATGCAGGTAATATAAGGGTGTGCTGGCTGTACTGCCCAGCCCGGATGGCGCTAACCCGGACGGGGCCGGCAAGGGATGCTGATTATGCAGCCAGGCCAGCACTTGCAGCGCCTGAATTTGCAAATAGGGTTGTTGCCGCGCATTGGAAAGTGCCGCCTCAGCCGCTTTTTGCGCCAGCAAACCTTGCCCAAGATGAGAGAGCGCACAAGCTTGGCCGCGCTGGGCCAGGCAATGCAAATCGCTGTGGTGTAACTCATTGGCGCGTTGTTCTACCAATTTAAAAGTGTTTAGCGCATTGTGATATTCGTGTCGCTCCAGCTCGATTTCGCCCAACAAGCGCATCGCCAACGCATAATGGCTGGAGCCCGCCACTGGCATCAGCGTGCTTAAGGCTTCTTGCAATAAATCGTAGGCGGCGTCTTGCTGCTGCAAGCGATGCATGATTTCAGCCGTTTGGGTCAAGGCGCTGCCAATGCAAATGGGCCACTTTGACTGGCGTGCCAGCATCAAGGCGCGCTGCATCCATTCCAGTGCGGCATGATGTTCATTGATCCGGCTCAAGGCCGCGCCAACCGAAATGCAGGCATCAATGGCGCGGCGGATTTGGCCGCTTGCAATCGCAAATTCATACGCTTTCATATGGCTTTGTGAGGCTTCTCCAAAGTCATTGAGCAGCAGCGCATCGGCGGCCATAAAAGCCTGCACCCAGGATTGCGCCGCCGGGTTAAGATCGTCCATTTGCGCCAAGGCTTGTTGGCGCACGCGCTGCTCGGCACTCAATGCGCCCCGTTCCAGCGCAAAACATGCCAGGGCGCTGTGCGCGATGTGTCGTCGCATGCTGTCCGATTCGGGCGGGAGCTGGGAAAATTGTTGTAAGGCCAGCCGGATGCGGGTGCCATCGGCTTGATCCATGGCGCGCATGGCGGCCAAAAACCAGGCATCGGCTTGGCCGACTTTATCGCCCAGCGCCATAAAACCCTGCAATGCGCGTTCGCCCAGCGATTTGGCGCGCGCCAAATCACCCTCCAGCCAAGCCACTTCGCCCTGTACCAATTGGAGTCGGTGTTCTATAGCTTGCCGTGCTGGCAGGGTTAATTTGCTGTGATCCAGCAAGGGCATAGCCTGTTGGGCCAGTTGCAATGCGCGCCCTGTGTTGCGCTGCCGCAGGTGCCAGGCCAGTTGCACCAGCAAGGGCAGGCGCTGCCCGGCACTTGCGCTGCGCAATTGTGCTTCCAATTGTGCTACGGTCTCATTGAGTACAAAAAAGTCCATGGCGCGCCCTGTCTTCATGCTGGAGAATGGATGACCAAATACGAGGTGTTCGATATTACAGGTAATTGTACTGGTTGAATTATGGCAGCGGTGCGATTAAGCCACAACCGATTCGTCTTTATTTTGTTTTAAATAATTATCTGCGGCAAGATGTATGGATTTTTCATGCTAGTGTGGGGGACTAACATCGTATTCTCGCTGTCACTTGACTTGCTTTGGGTGCTGGTGAATACTTGGCTGCTGATGGTGGTGCGATGGTGGTGCGATGATGATGCAATATCGGCATACCAAACCTGGGCAAATGAAGTATTGAGGGAGTAAGCAATGAGGTTAACATTTTGGTTGGCGTTTTGTTTGGCTGTGGGTCTGTCCCTTTGCATGCCATGGAGCCATGCCGCACCTGCTGCGCCAGCAGCCGCATCGACGCCCGCCACGCCTGAGCCGGTTGACCTGGCGCGTTTGCAGGCGCGGGTGGACGAATTGGAAAAAGGCTTGGCAGAGCTCAAGGCGGTGCATGCCATAGACCATGCCAAATGGGAGGCCACCCGGGTCAATGTGGATAGCGAGATGTATCAATTTGGTGTTGTTACCACCATGCTGGCCAATAAAACCACCTGGGTTGGCAATATGGTGGCCATTGTCGCCATCTTCATCACCGTGATTCTGTTTGTGGCCAGCTATGCCACTTATGTAAGTACCAAAGATCGGGCCAAAAAAGAAGCACGCGCCGTGGCCAAGAAATGGTTTAGCGCCAAAACCCATAATCTGGAGCAGGAAATTGAAAAACTGCTGGCCAAGGCCGAGGCGGCGCAAGAAAGCATTGCCAAACAGGCGCATCAGGTGTTGTTTGAGGCACAGGATATCTCCAAAATCATGCAGGCAGCCAAGGCCCAGGCCGAGGCGTTTATGCAGTTGTCGCATGCCAAAGACCCATCTGGTTCGGCCGAATATGCCGCCGATAACAGCGCGGCCTCCGAATTTGTCCAGCAAGCCAATGAAAATCTGAAATCCAAGGCGGAAAAAGACTTCACTGCCGACGAACATTATATCCGTGGTGCCGCGCACTACCACAGCGGTAATTTGCAGGCCGCGCTGCTTTCGTTTGATACAGCGGTTAGCCATGCGGGTAGTGCGCCGTCGAGCGACCAGGTGAAATACCGGATGGCCAAAGCCTTCACGCTCGACGCGCTCAAGCGTGACGAAGAAGCCAACGCCATTTACGATGAAATGGATCAGCAATTTGGCCAGGACCCCGACGCCAAGGTACGCGAGCAAGTGGCCATTGGCCTGTTCAACAAAGGTATCAGCCTGGGCGAGTTGGGCATGTTTGAAGAAGCCATTAATATTTATGGTTACCTCGATTATCGCTACGGTGAAGATACCGCCCCTGCGGTGCGTGAGCAAGTGGCCAAGGGCTTGTTCAACAAAGGCTTTAAACTGGGCAAGCTGGGGCGCTTTGAAGAAGAAATTGAAGTCTACGATGATTTGGATAATCGTTTTGGCAAAGATCAAAGCGCCAATGTGCGCAGCCACATGGTCAAGGCCTTGAATAAACTGGGCGTGGGTAAAGTAAAACAGGCTAAATCGCATTGGTTGGACCGTAGCGTGCAACAGGCTGAAATCAAAAGCGCACTGGCCGCATTTGAGCGCGCTTTAAACCATTGCGTTGCAGCAGACCGTTTGCTGATTCGGGCCGACCAAATTGATCGCGCTGAAGTATTGGGCTATACCGCCTATTGTCTGTTTTTGGCGGGCGAACGCAAGGCCGCGCAAGAGCCAGCCCGGGCTGGCCTGAAATTGGGCGGTGAAGAATTGCGCGACGCCTTGGCAAGCCTGCTGGCAGAGCACCGGGTGGAACCGGAAGACAGCGATTTTCAGGC
>CAMBDR010000485.1 GCA_945864765.1 Janthinobacterium lividum
CCCCAGCCCTTATGTGCGCCAAGGCGCAGCGATCGCGCTGGTGAGCGCGCCGGGTGAAATCTGCAATGAACTATTCCCCTGTTTATTGCTGCTGGATGCCGAACCCAAAGTCCGCGCTTGTGCCGCCATGCAATTGCCCGCGCTGGCACAACAACACCCTGAGCTGGCCGTGGCCGAATGGTTAGCGCAAGCCCTGGAGCACGAGCAAACCGTATTCCCTTTGCGGGTGCTGTTGCGTAGCGTGGAGCAGTGTGTGATTGAGTGTGCAAAAAGCCAACCGCAAAAAGTGGCGCATTGGCTGGCCAGCGTGAATGACGCGCTCGACATGCTGCATCAATCCGCACAATACCAGGTGCGGCGCTGGTGCGCACAAACCGCCGAAACCCTGTGGCTGTACAGCACCGCCGAGCGCATCACCCTGGTGGCCCCCTTGGCGGCGGCCATGACTGATTGCAAACCGGGCGATTATGTGCGCCTGCCGAAGCAGTTTAACCACGTATCAGCGCTGGAACTGGGGCGTATTTTGGCGGTATTAAACCGTCACGATTATGGCGTATCGCTGGAAAAAACCGGCAGCGGCTGGCGTTTATGGCGCGGCCACCGTTTTGGTTTTCGCTTATGGCGCTGGCTGCATGAGTTGCGCCACCCTTCCACCGACAAACGTCAAGCCTTCCGCCACACCATTGGCCGTTTGTTTCGCGGCCAAGTGCGCGTACCCTCCACCATTATGGCGGAAATGTCAGAAACCAAGGTGCCGGGCGAACCCTTGCAACTGGATACCGAAGCCGGTTGGCGGCCGTATTTGCCACTGGCGGATGAATTGATTTCTGCGCTGGACGAAGATTTCAACGCCGAGCCGCTACGCATTTATACCGCCGAAGGCATCACCGAAGTGCGCGCCCCGCGCGGCCTGTTGGCGCGCATCAAGGCCAAGACCTGGCTCAGCGTCAATTTCAAGCAACTGGCGCATTTACGCAATTGGCGTGAAGAGAGCCAGGCCAAACCGGACAGCTATTTGCAACAAGTGGCCAAATTGGGCTTCAAGGTCAAATTTACCCCGCACCAATACGCCAAAGAATGGCGCTGGGGGCTGGACCCGGCGGTGGGCCGTTTCTTCTCCCTGCCCTTGCCGCTGGCATTGTTGGGGTCGGCACAGTTTTCAGAACAGTTGAATGAGCAATGGTCACGTTTTGAAAATTATTTCTTTTCATCGTTTGAAAATTCGCTGTTTGATTTAACCCTGTTCACGCTGGCCGGTTTGGGTTTATTTGTGGGCAACCACATCTATCAAAACTGGTTGATGCAGCGCGCCCGCAATGCGATACCGCTGGTGGTGGGCGGCTGGGGCACGCGCGGCAAATCCGGCACCGAGCGTATCAAAGCGGCGCTGTTTAACGCGCTCGGCTATAGCGTGGTGAGTAAAACCACCGGTTGCGAAGCGATGTTTTTGCACGGCCACCCGTTTGACGACCTGCGCGAGATGTTTTTATTCCGCCCCTATGACAAAGCCACGATTTGGGAGCAACACCATTTGGTGGGTATGTCGCCAAAGCTGGGTTGTGAAGTGTTTTTATGGGAATGCATGGCCTTGACGCCGGATTTTGTGCAGCTTTTGCAGCGTAGTTGGATGCGCGACGATATTTCCACCATTACCAACACCATCCCCGACCATGAAGATTTGCAAGGCCCGGCCGGGATTAATATTCCGCAGGTGATGACCAATTTCATCCCGCCCAAGGGTGTGGTGATCACCAGCGAAGAGCAAATGCGCCCAATTTTGCGCAGTGCGGCGGACAAGCTGGGCACGCGCATGGTGGGCGTGGGTTGGTTGGAATCGGGCATGCTCACGCCCGATGTGCTGGCGCGCTTTCCGTATCAGGAGCATCCAGACAATATCTCGCTGGTGCTGGCCATGGGGCGCGAGCTGGGCATACGCGAAGACTTTGCGCTCAAAGAAATGGCCGACCGCGTGGTGCCGGATTTGGGCGTGCTCAAAACCTACCCGCTGGCGCTAGTTGCGGGGCGCAAACTGTCGTTTGTGAATGGGATGTCGGCCAATGAGCGCTTTGGTTGCATCGGCAACTGGAACCGGGTTGGGTTTAACCAGATCGATTACGAAAAGCAGCCGGGCGTGTTTATTTCGACGGTGGTGAACAATCGCGGCGACCGGGTCGCGCGCTCGCGCGTATTTGCCAATATTTTGGTGGAAGATTTGCGTGCGGATCGGCATTTTTTGATTGGCTCGAATCTGCCCGGTTTGCAGGGGTATATTCGGGAAGCGTGGGATGCGCATGCGCAAGGCATCAGTTTATGGCCAACCGGCGTGGCAGCGGAACAGGTATTGGACAACTTCGCACGCCATATGCGAGTAGCGTTTTTACCGCAGCACATTAGCCAGCGTTTGGAGGCGATGTTGCAGGGCCAGGGTTTGCAAGGGTTTGAAGCTTGTTTAAGCCAGTGGCAAGATCAACACGCCTTGAAGGCGAGTTTGCAAGCGCTCAATTGCCAATATATTGACGCCACGCTGGACAGTATTAGCCAAGCGCAGCAAAGCATGCAGGAATATACCGAATTCAAGCAAAAACTGGTGAACGCGCAAGAGAATGAAAGCCTGAATCAATCCTTCCGCGATTTGCTGTGGTTGTGGTTTAGCCGCAAGCTGGTGGTGGTGGAAGATTATTACGCCAGCGGCGACAGCATCATCCAAATGCTGGCCGAACAAGCCCCGCCGGGTTTTGAAAACCGGGTGATGGGGATACAAAACATCAAGGGCACGGGTTTGGGTTTTATTTATTGCTGGCAAGCGTGGGATGCCTGCCATGTGGCTTGCCAAGGCTTACAAAGCCGCGACCCGGCGGTGGTGGAACGTAGTCTGGCGGCCTTGGGGCGGATGCAAAACTTTGGTTTGTTGAGTGAGCAGCATTTAAGACAAGCCTTGGCGCAAGCAGCAAAGGTGCTACAAAACGAGCGGCAACAGGGGCAGTTGGCGCAAATTGAAAACAACTTGCAAAAAGCCATGGAGGAAGTGCGGCAAAAGATGGGGGCCAAGGCCAGTTCTGGCTGGTTGGAAAAGGTTTGCAGCTATGCCGAAGGCTTTTTGGATGCGGGCGATGCGGTGCTAAGGCGCAGGAAGGCGAATCAAATTTATCGGGATTTGGCCAGCTTGCGCATTAGCCATGCGCGCGCGGCTATGGAATTGCAGGTGTTGACGCAACGGCAAAAAGGCGGGTGGTTGTATCAGGCTGTGGTTTGAGGGGGCAGTGCCCCCTGTGCTCAATGTGCCAAATCCTGAAACACCTCATCGATTGATTTTGCATCAATGGCGCAATCAAACCACGTTTCGAGTTGCGCCTGGGTTGCGCTTTTAATGCGATCCAGCGTTGCAGTGGGTAGGCTACCGAAACGACGGGTCAATAAGCGGCTTAGCATATTGAATGCAGTGGCTTGTGCACCTTTTTTCTCGCCTTTTTTCTCGCCTTTTTTCTCGCCTTTTTTTTCGCCTTTTTTCTCGCCGATACTCATCCCTTCTTGTAATTTTTGCGCCAACCTGACCC
Source organism: Janthinobacterium lividum (assembly GCA_945864765.1). Classification (GTDB taxonomy): domain Bacteria; phylum Pseudomonadota; class Gammaproteobacteria; order Burkholderiales; family Burkholderiaceae_D; genus CAMBDR01. Next base: position 3,555 of record CAMBDR010000485.1, read on the forward strand.
GTTCAATTGAAGTAACATATTCCATTTCTTGTTCCTCTTCCAGTTCACTCACAAAATAATTCAGCTTCGTTTCCAACTCCGGTGGCAAGGCCATCATCCAATCGACCACCACAAAAAAGTCTCGGATCAGCTCACGTTCCCACTTGCGTTCATACAGCATGCGTATCAGCCTGCATTTTAGGCGATAGCGCGCATCCATGTCAGTACGGGTTGCACGCGTTTGCAGGTACGCGAGCGTAAGCAGAGCAAATGGATTCGAATCATCTTCCAATTGTGCTTCATTTTCCGCATAATGTAGCAACTTGGCTACAGGAAACCGAAACCCCATCTCACAGCCCAGCATCTCAAAGCCAAATGTTTGCGGCAGCCATTTTGCGTTATTATCGCCCAAGACAGCCATACTGGCAACAGGCCGCTGATAACGGTCAAAAAGGCGGTAGTTGTACTCAAACATGCGCTGGGCAAATTTCTTTTCGCGCGCAACCTGTATTTCCACATGAATGTAAATCCACTCATCTTGCCCGGAAAGCCGCCGCACCTTGACCAACTTGTCTACGTGTCTGGTGCCAACCAGCGCATGTTTGGCGATGGCTAGCAATTCTTGGTCGAGAAATTCATGTGGGACGGCCCAATCAATTTGGGTATAGGCTTGTGGGAAATAAAATGCCATAAAGGTTTGAAAATGCTGCTCCAGCGCAATTTTCCATGGTGTGTCATAGCTTGCCGTTGGCGTGGCAGCCTTGCTGGCTGAACGGGCGTTGCGCAAATTGCGGGATTGGGTTGGCATGGTGCCCTCGCTTTAGATGGTTCATCAGGCTTGAGGGCTTTACTGTATACATTGCCAGCTATATTTGCAAGTGTTTTTAAATCCTGTCGTTAGCTTGAGGGTGGGCGTGCCACCCTT
>CAMBDR010000486.1 GCA_945864765.1 Janthinobacterium lividum
TGGACGGCCTGCCGCTGGCGCTGGAACAAGCCTGCGCCTACCTTGGCAATAATCACATCTCAGTTACTGACTACATTGAACGCGTGACGCAACTGGGGCATGACATTGCCTTGCTGGGGCGGGAGGATTCTGACGATTGCGCCAAGTCGGTGCTGGCGACGCTATCGCTGGCGTTTGACCGCTTAAGCGCCCCGGCACAGGCGCTGCTGCAACTGTGCGGCTACCTTGCGCCGGAACCGGTGCCGGAATATGTTTTTACCGAAAAGCCGGACAGGTTGCCGGAAAGCCTGCAAGCCGCAGGCCAAGACCAGTTCCTGTGGCGCGACACCGTGGCAGAACTGGAACGCTATGCCCTGTGCCAAGTGCCGCTTTTGATGCAGGCGGATTTTTTGGGCAATAACGGGGTACAACAGCGCTGCCTGGTGTTGCACCGGCTGACGCAGACGGCTGCGCGCGCTTGGCTGGGGGCAGACACAGGCGATGGCACCAGTGCTGGCACCGATGTTGGGGCAGTTTCCAGCGCGGCGGGGCCAGGCTTTGATGCCTTCCGGCACGTGATCATGTTGCTGCGCGGGGTGTTTCCATTTTACGCCGATTACCCCGAGCACTGGCCGCGCTGCCGCAGCCTGATGCCGCATGTGCAGCGGCTGGCGGCATTTTATGCCAAGGCCAATGTGGAGCCGCAGCGCTATGCCTATCTGCTGGCGCAACTGGCAACTTACCTGAAATTCGGGCCAGCCCTACTGCCGGAAGTACTACGGCTGGAGCGGTTGGCCTTGGAAATTAGGCAAACAGCACTGGGCGAAGAGCACCCGGATACCTTGACATCCATGAACAATCTGGCGGCGACGCTTTGGCAACAAGACGACCTGCCCGGCGCGCAGCGGTTGTATGAAAAGACGCTGACCACTGGCTGCCGTGTACTGGGCGAGGAACACCCGCATACCTTGACATCCATGAACAATCTGGCGGAAACGCTCTGGCAACAAGGCGACCTGCCCGGCGCACGGCTGTTGCATGAAAAGGCGCTGGCCATCTGCCGCCGCGTGCTGGGTGAGGAACACCCGGATACCTTGATGTCCAAAAAAAACCTGGCATTCACGCTTGCCGACATGGGCGAGCCAGCCGCCGCGCAAGCCTTGCTTGATGAAATTGCCAACAGCGCCGCGCGCCAATAACCCCCGGCTGACTACCCGCCCAAAGCGCCCATGAACAGCAGGATTAATGGCCGAACTGCCAGCCTCACGCCGTAAAATCCCGCAATTGCAGGATTAATGCATAACCATCCCCGCTAAAGCCCATAAATCCTGCCATAACAGGATTATTTACCCCGATACCTGATCGGCAAACTGATCGCCATAGCCAACCCACCGCCCTCTGGCAGGCTGGCCACAATGCTGCCGCCCATCTGCCGCAGCAACGCGCGCGAAATTGACAGGCCCAGCCCGCTGCCACCAGTGCCGCTGCTGCGCGCGGCGTCGGTACGGTAAAGGCGCTCGAAGATGTTTTCCAGTTCCCCGGCAGGCACGCCGGGGCCATGATCACGCACGGTGATGGTGGCCAAACCCTCGGCCACGCCCACATGGATTTGGATACGGCCCCCATTTGGCGAAAACTTGACCGCGTTTTGCAATACGTTGAGCAACACCTGGCGCAGGCGCAAGGGGTCGGTTTCGATCACTTGCGCCTGCATGCCGGGTTCACACGCATCACACGCCTCACCCACAAGCTCGCTCACAGCAGCGGCCTGCGGGTGGGCGCGCAGGGCCGCGTCAAGCACCTCGCGCAGCGGCGTGGTCACAATATTGAGATTGACGGCCTCGGCTTCGGCCAGGCTCAGTTCCTGCAAGTCGTTGACGATGGCCTGCAATTGCAGCACTTCATTGAACAGCGCATCCAACACGGCGGCATCGGCTTCGAGCACGCCATCACGCAACGATTCGATATGGCAGCGCAAACCGGTCAGCGGGGTGCGCAATTCGTGCGCCACATCGCTCACCATGCGCTTGCGCAGCGCTTCGGTGTGCGCCAGCTTGTCCGACATGTGGTTGAAACTTTGCGCCAATTGGCCAATTTCATCGGCGCTGCCTATGGGCACGCGCACACCCAGTTCACCACCAGCGAGCCTGCCTGTCGCCTGCACCAGTTCCTGCAAGGGCTCAATAATGGGCCAGCCCCAGCACCATAAACACCAGCGCCGCAACCGCCAGCACCATAAACACCAGCGCCGCCAGCGTGATCGCAACAATCCGGGTCTGGCTCAAAAAATCGCTTCTTTGTTCTTCCTGATTCATATTGGGCAACTTCAACCAGCCGAGATGGGCGAAGGTTTTGCCATCAATGCTCAGCGCCAGCAGATCTTTCGGGTCGAGCTCCTGGATGAACCGCATGGTACGTGCGGAACTGAGCACCAGCTCCGCCGCCGAAGCCTTTCCCTACACCCTGAAAGCGGCCAAACGCGCCACCTTGATCGGCGAAGCCACCTGGGGCGGGGCCAATCCGGGCGGGTTTGTCGAAGCGGGCGACGGCTTTAGCGTGTTTATCTCCGATGGTTTATTGGTCAACCCCTTCACCGGCACCAACTGGGAGGGTACGGGCGCAACGCCCGATATCAAGGTCGATGCCACGGAAGCCCTAAACGTGGCGCAAAGGCGACCTGCCCGGCGCGCGGCTGTTTGAGGAAAAGACGTTGACCAGCCGCCGCGCAAGCCTTGCGGGATGAAATTGCCACAAGCCGCAACAAAAATAAAGAGATAAACCAAAATAATTAAATAGCGTTTGAAAATACGCACAGAAAGTAACAACGTAATGGTTTACACTTAAACCGACGGCCAATGGTGTACTATTGCCAGAAGCGCACAGCGATTAAGTGTTTGCCCTGCCGCGATATGAAGCGGATTATTCCGGCAATGCCGGGCAGGCAACAGGAGCCCGATTTTTATGCGGATCAACCGCGTTAAGGTACGATATGAATGCAATAATTTCTTCCAAAAACGATGGCAGCGAGGCTTGCCCACCTGCGAACGATTTATCAAAAGACGGACGTGGCAAGTCTCCCCATGCCAATGCCCAACCGAAACTACCTGCCTACCTTGATACCGACGTGGAGGCTTACTTGCCCATGGCGCGCATTGATTTGACCAGCCTTACGCCACATAACCCATCCGCCGTATAATTCGCTCAGTTTTGGCAGATCGTTTATCTGCTGGCATTGGGAAAGGGCAGACACATGAAGATTGACACCATTCGGCTTGAAGCAATGGCGCTCACGCCGCAAGAACAGCCGCAGTTGCCAGAACAGTTGTTGGCCAGGCTGGTTAATTTGGGCGATGCCGGGATAGCCCAGCTTTGGGCGCAGGAAGCAGCATCCCGTGCGGCGGAACTCGATAGCGGTCTGGCGGCGCGTATCCCGGCAGACGTGGCGCGCGAGCAAGCCTTGGCCTTGTTGCGATGAATTACTTTTTTCACCAGCCAGGAATGAAGCAAATCTGCTACGCGGATGGATGCCAGTTTTAAAATAACTAACAATAAACCCCGGCGCGTTTTGGCGAATGGCTGCAATGCACCAAGGCGCAGTACATCTTAAACCGATTGCCGCTTATAATTGCGGATGGAAAATCAATCTTAGTCAGGAGAATCCCTATGGAAATCATCGGTCCAGATCTAAAGTTAAGCGCGCAGTGCGAGGCTGTGCTTCGTTCCGTACCCGGTTGGTTTGGTATTGAGGAAGCGTTGCTGATGTACACTGCCGATACAGAGCGTATGCCGACGTTTGCGTTTTCAAATGACGGCAGAGTCATTGCGTTTTTGTCTTTATTTGAACACTTTCCCGAATCCTGGGAAGTCCATTGCATGGCAGTTCATGCCGACTTCAGAAATTGCGGGTACGGATCAAAATTGCTGAAACATGCGGAGCAGTGGCTGGTTGAGCGTGGCGTAAAATTCTTACAGGTCAAAACCGTGGCCAATACCAGCAAAAGCAAGACTTATGCTGAAACACGGCAGTTCTACTACGCCAAGGGCTTCACTTCGTTGGAGGTATTTCCGCTGTTATGGGCACCGCAGAATCCCGCGCTTCAACTGATCAAAATACTCAATCCAGGCTAAGCAATGCACATGGTTTTCAATTTTTTCAGCTTGGTGGGGCCGTTAATCCGTCGGCACAATCAAACTAACTACCACACCCGTCCCGGCTCCACCGCCGGACTTGTTATGCAACATAATCCGCCCCCCATGCGCTTCAATAATCTCCCGCGTCAAAGCCAACCCCAGCCCGGTGCCGCTGCGTTTGGTGGAATAAAACGGCACCAGCGCATTCGCCATCACCGTATCACTCATCCCGCTGCCGCCATCCATCACTTCCAACCGAATCGCACCCGGCACCCGCCGCAGCGTCAGGCAAACTTGCTCCGGTGGCGAACCGGATTCATGCGCGTTTTTCAGTACATTGAGCAAAGC
>CAMBDR010000487.1 GCA_945864765.1 Janthinobacterium lividum
AGCTTGATGACACCGCCACGCTGACGGTATGCCGCGATCTGCGCGACTAGTACGCCAGCCACCAACGCGAGGCCGAGGTCGCAGTCTGGCAAGAACGCCTGAGCGTGCGAGCATCGCTCGAAATTCAGGCCGGAAAAGAACGCGAAGCGGTGCACCTGAGCGATACATTTGAAGCGCACGACATGCCAGCCAACGAATTGGCCGCCCTGTGCCAGCGGTTGCGCCAGTTACCGGGCCTGCGGCGGGTGTATCTGGTCAAAAAACAAGTCATTTACTTGCCGGAGCAAGCGAGCTATGTGCTCGGTTTCAGCATATCCGGCATGTTCCGACGGTTCAACAGCAAACGCGCAAACGAGGCAGCGGCACAGATCTCGGCATTGGAAGGCTTTCCCGGCCCAACCCTGATAATGAATATCGATGGCGACAATGCCGCCTTTGGTAAAAAAATGGCCAAGGTGTTTGGCAGCGTGTTGATTAAGTGAGTGCATTATTAGTGCATTACGTTATTGCTGAAGTGCCCCGCATGGCACTTCAGGGTAAATTTGGATATTTCCCCATTCGTCGCTTTATTTGGTTATAATCGCGGTTTAATCATTACCCACACCCTATTGTGCGCCGACTCGTTTATATTTTTCTGTTCCTGATCCTGCCTTTGCATGCGTTTGCACTGCAAAGCGGCTGGTCGCCAACAGGAAAAGCGTTGGATCTGGCGCATGAAATGGATCACCAACAAGGCAATAGCCATCACCACGACGAAGATGGTTCGATTCATTATGATGATTCGGTTGAGTCCACCAACCATTTGGCCGAACCGGATTGCTGCCAGCAAAGCGCATCCATGCCACCACCTGTGCTGCCTTTACTGAGCTTCCCTCCCCCATCCAATAACCCACCCCGGCCCACCACTGCCCAGCCACAGCGTTTTCCCGAATGCCTGCAACGGCCACCGGCGTTTCCCGGCTAAACGCCGGGGGAATCGGTTCATTTTCTGATCCTGTACATTTCATCATAAAGCGTTGTGTCGGTGCGTTGTTGCTCCGTTGCTCCGTTACAGTGTGCGATGCCCTTCGGCCATTTCAAATTCATCTGAATCTTAAAATGGAGAACGCATGTTCATCTCAAATTTATTGCATCGGGCTTGCCTGCTCGTTGCACTCGCTTCAAGTTCGTCCCTGGCACCACACGTGCTTGCCAGCGCGTCGGCCCCGGCGGACGTTTCAACAGCATCAACCGCCTCAACTGCCTCAACCGTTTCAGGCACTGCTACATTAAGCGCTGCCGTCGCTGCGGCGTGGCAACGATCACCCCAGGCGCGCGCGCTGGAAGCGCAGCGCCATGAAGTGCAAGCCGGCACTGCGGCAGCACAAACCCTGATGGCTGGCTCAGCGGTCATGGGGCTGGCACACCGCAGCGACCGCGGGAACGATCAAGCCGGCAAGCGCGAATCGGACCTGTCGCTGTCTGCACCCATCTGGCTGCCGGGGCAACAATCGGCCCGGCAGGTACTGGCGCAGGCCAGCGCCACTGGCCTGGAGGCACAGCTTGCCCATACCCGCCTGGTGCTGGCGGGCGAAGTGCGGGAACGGATGTGGGCCGTATTTGCCGCGCGTGAAGAGCTGATCGAGGTACAAGACCACCTGAAGCACCTTGAATTGCTAAACGATGAAGTCATGCGCCGGGTCAATACTGGCGATTTGGCCCGCACCGACGGCATGCAGGCCCAGCAAGCGGTGCTGGCTGCGCGCGCCGCCGTAACGCGGGCAAAGGCACAGCAAAACGAAGCCCTGATGCGCTACCGCACGCTGACCGGCCAGCACGAAATCCCCCCCGTCGTGGACGAAACCGGCGACCATACCAATGCCAGCGCCAGCGCCAGCGCCACGCTGGAGGCACACCCGCGCATGATCATGGCGCAAGCGCTCTTGCAGCGGGCGCAGGCAGCGCTGGGTGTGGTTGCCGCATCGCGCCGCGACCCATTGAGCGTGGGCGTTTCGCTGCGGCGCGAGTACGACAGTAGCAGCGCGCCGGCCAAACACTCAGTCGCGCTTTCGCTGCAAATTCCGCTTGGTGACCACGCGCGCAATCGGGTGCAAAGCACTGCCGCGCAAACCGGAATCGAAAGCGCCAGTGCCGAGCTGGCCCAAACCAGGGCCACGCTGGTGGCGGAAATTGATCTGGCACGCTTGCAATTGAGCGCCGCACGCGAAGGGCTGGACGCCGTGACGGCCAGAACCACGCTGACACGTGAGCACAGCCGTTTGATAGAAAACGCTTTTCGTCTGGGCGAACGTGGGCTGGCCGAGGTATTGCGCGCGCAGGCGCAAGCGCATGACGCACATTTGCTCGAATCGCAGCAACGGGTGGCATTGGGCCTGGCCCATGCCCGATTAAATCAAGCTTTAGGAATTCTGCCATGAATCTGCATAAAATAACCCCGATTTTACTCATCACCCTGAGCGCGCTGCTGTGCCTGCTACCCTGCTCGCATGCGCTGGCCGGCCCCGGCGCGCATGGCCCTAATGGCGAACATCTGGATGCCCCCACGGGCAGCCAAAGCCATGGCGGCACGGTGCCACACTTTGAAACCTTCACCGAAGCCTTTGAGCTGGTCGGCCAGCTCCGTGCGGACGAACTCTCGATCCTGATTGACCGCTACGACAGCAACGAACCGGTTCTCAATGGCAAGCTGGAAGTGGAATTCAAGGGCATCAAGGCCAAGGCGAGCTTCCATGCAGACCATGGTGACTACGCTTTTACCGACGCCAAGCTGTTGCAGGCGCTGGCAAAACCGGGCAAGCATGCGCTGCTCTTCACCGTTTCTGCCGGCACAGAAAACGATCTGCTGGAAGCCACGGTCGAAGTCAGTGCGCATGAAGCGCTCGCTGCCCACGATCACGCGGGGCGGCAGGGCTGGCCCACAAAAGGCCTGCTGGTGGCCGGCGCGGTACTGGCCTTAATCATTGTGGTGATGCTGATTGCTCGCCGCCGCAACTCATTGAACAGGAAATTATCATGAACCATCTTAACTTTTACCGCGCCCTGCCTGCCAAGCTGGCGGCGCTGACGCTGCTATGCTTGCTGCCCTTGCTGACTGCGCAGGCCGGCCCCGGTGCGCATGGCCCCAATGGCGAACACCTTGATGCCCCCGCCAAGGGCAATGGTGCGGGCTTGGCGCGTTTGGCCGATGGTAGCGTCAACGTGCCCAAGCTGGCACAGCGACGCATGGAGATTCGCACTGTCATGGCGCACAGCGACGAACACCCCATGACGCTGGAATTAAATGGCCGCGTGGCGATGGATCCCAACGCAGGCGGGCGGGTACAGGCACCGTTTACCGGACGCATCGAACCCGGCCCGAAAGGTTTGCCCGTGAATGGGCAACGGGTGGAAAAAGGGCAGGTGCTGGCTTATGTGCGCGGCGTGGCGGGCCCGCTTGAGCGCGGCAACCAACAGGCCCAGCTGGCCGATTTGCAGGCCAACCGCACCCTGGCCACACAACGCCTCAAGCGGCTGGAATTGCTGGAAGGCGTGGTGCCGCAAAAGGAAGTAGACGCCGCCCGCGCCGAACTGGCCAGTTTGAACGGGCGCGAACGGGCCATCTCCTCCAGCCTTGGCAGCAGTGAAGCCATTACCGCCCCGGCAGCAGGCATTATCGCCACCAGCAATGTGCTCAACGGCCAGATCGTTGAAGCGCGTGACGTGCTGTTTGACATCATCGACCCGAAGCAGATGATGGTTGAAGCGCACACCACCGATGCCGCACTGGCAGGCCGTATCAGCCAGGCCAGCTTGAGCAATTTTCCCGGCGTCGAGCTCGGTTTGCTGGGGGCCGGGCGCAGCCTGCGCGATGGCGCACTGCCGATCAATTTTCGCGCGCGCAGCCAAAATATTCCGCTGGCAGTGGGCCAGCCGGTGACCGTCATCGTCAAGCTGAACGACAAGCTCAAGGGCATACGCTTGCCCGCGCAAGCACTGGTACGCAGCCCGGCCAATGAACCCATCGTCTGGATCAAGGCCGGGGCCGAGCGCTTCATTGCGCAGCCGGTCGAAGCCCGCCCGCTCGATAGCAACACCATCGTGGTCAGCAAAGGGTTATCACCCGAGAACCGGGTGGTGGTATCGGGCACGGCTTTGCTTAATCAAATACGCTAGGGTGAACGCATGTTTAACTGGATAGTTCGCTCAAGCCTGAATAACCGGATGATGGTGCTGGTGGCGGCCATGTTACTGGTGGCCTGGGGTAGCCTGACGGCTTACCGCACCCCGATTGATGTATTCCCCGATTTGAACAAGCCACTCATCACCGTGCTGACCGAGTCTGGCGGCATGGCACCGGAAGAAGTGGAATTGCTGGTCTCCTTTCCCATTGAAACCGCGCTCAACGGCATGCCGGGCGTGACCCGGGTGCGCTCGGTGTCCGGTGTCGGTTTATCGATTGTGTATGCCGAAT
>CAMBDR010000488.1 GCA_945864765.1 Janthinobacterium lividum
GAAAATCAAAAGAGCATTGCGCCGATTCTTGCGTTGCTGCGCCTGCGCTGCCTGCTCGCGCGCCTGTGCCATCGCCTCCGCTTCGCGCGCGCGTCGCTTATCCCGGCTATCCTTCACCACCCGTGTCAACACATCATGCGTTAATTCCAGCCGTTTTTGCCCCTGCCGCTCATCCACCCGCAACAAGCGCCGCGCCACCAGCGCAGCTACCGCCGTTTGATCCATCCCCGGCAAACCGAGCGCATCGCCCAAATCATGGCTATCCCGATAGCCACGATCCGTAATCAATTCATCTTCCACAAATGCACGCACTCGCCCATCCAGCCCAGCCATGCCACGCTCGTAAAACGCGTTCAAAATTTCGCGGTCGGCCCCGGCCAGCAAAGCACGGGTGATTTGCGGCGCACCCGCTTGCTGGCGCTTGTGGTTCAGTTCACTACAAACCACGCACAGCAGCGCCGGGTCGATCTCGATCCGCTCAAATTCTCCCGGCTCCACTGGCGGCTGCGGCTCATTTTTCCAGGCCAGCCGTAAAATACAACGCGCCACCTCGTCATCGACCAGCACACCGCCGCTCTCGCGTACCACCACGTATGCCTGCGCACCCGCCAGCGGCAGCAAGCGCTGGCGGTTGTACATGAGCGAGGGCATGGCGCGTTTTAAATCTTCCATCTCCGCCAGAAAATCTTCGCGGAAACTCAACACCAGTTTGACGGGCGAACGGCGAAATTCATACTGTGCAGCCAAGGCAGAATCCAGCGCCAGTGCTTCTTTTACGCTTTGTGGTGGACGGTTTTCAACCAGATCGGCCAGTTCAGCCAAAAATTCACCCGCACGCACGCGAGCCGCTTCGTGCTCTTGGCCAATGGTAAAAATCTCCTCAAACTGGTCAAACACAATCACAGGCGTAACCAGCCGATTGTCACGGTTCCAGAATTCAAGCGTGCGCCGATGAAAGCATGCCCACAGGCTGGCCTGTTCATCCATGGCCTGCGCCTGCACCCCGTGCGCGACGCAGGCGGCATGTAGCTCGCGCAATACCTGCACACGCAAGGGCGGCGCGCTGTCGGCGTGATCCAGCCGCAAATACACAGGCAAATAATCCCCGGCGCGCAAAGCCGGAAACACGCCTGCCTTCAACAACGAGGTTTTGCCCAACCCGGAACGCCCAAACAGCACCGTCAGCGCTTCGCGCTCAATCAGGCGCAGCAACTCCGCTGATTCAAGCTGCCGCCCGTGGAAAAATGCGCTGTCGGCTTCGTCAAACGGCGTCAACCCCGGCCAAGGGTTGTCCTTGTCCAGCATGCTGGGCGGGTTGTAGCTACTCACCGCTGCCGCCGTCTAAATTCGCGCTGCAATTCCAGCACGCGCTGGCCAAACGCAGGCGTAACCTGCCCACCAGGCAAGCCCACGCCTTGCTTGCTGGTAAAGGTGTCGTGCATTTGGATCGGCAATTTGTCGATGCGGGTATCATCCACCATCACAGGCAGCACAAACGCCAGATCCGGCCCCATGCCGCGTGCTCGGAAGTCGGCAACATTCCATTCGCGCCAAAAATAACGCTCGCGGTTATTAGGACTGGTCGATGCCCTGGAGATAATCGGCAAAAACGCTGCGCAGCGGCCAATGCCGCGCTCAATTGCAATTGCCCAAGCCGCGCCCGGTTCCAGATTGCTACGGTCAAACCAGCAATCCACCCCCGCCGCTTTCAAACCTTCCACCAGCTTGCGCGCGATTTCAAAATCTTCGGTAGCGTAGCTGATAAATACCGCGCCATCTTTGGGCGGCTCGGTGCCAGCCTCCCATGCAGCAACCGCGCTGGTTCCATCGTCATCCATATTCCCCTCCTTGCCAGCCACTACCGGATGCGCCGCATGCCAACGTTGCGCCAGTTCTGCCGCAAATTCAACGCTCGTCATGGAAATTACTTTGCTTTCCTTGCCATAGCTTTGCAAAAACAAGACCAGATTCGGGTCATGCTGCGCCGCAGGCCCGACCAAAATATCGGTGCGTTTGCTGCGCTGAGAAAACTCCACCCCGCGCGCGGTGCGCAGGAAAAAACGCCCCAGCCAATCGCCAAAACTGCATCCCAAAATCAATAAGTGCTTGCTGCGCAATTCATCAAACAATCTGTCCGGCTGCCGCTGCTTGTCCTGCAGCGCGTGGACGAATTCAAGCATGTCTTCATCGCAAATCACAAAGTCCGGCGAAGATGATGCCTTGCCAAACAGGTGAAATACCACCGTGCCGCGTTCGTTTTGTTTTTGCGCTTGGCGTTCTGCCGAAAGGTCGCCATTTTTGTTGTGCGCATACGCCAGTGGTGTGGGCGGCTTCGCACGCACCTGAGTGAGCGCCTGCGCCAGCAGCGTATCAAAACTGAGTGTGACGAACAAATCCAGCGGCGCAATGCCAGCCAAATCCAGCAAGGCAGGCGGCAGGGAAAAGTACGCGTCTTTTAAACATTGCGTGATGTCGGCATACAAGGCGTCACGCTCGCCGCCTTGTTTTACATGCTCGGCCACGACATCATTCAAGACAAATGGTGATGGCAAACTGGTCAAATCGACATTATTCATTTGAGCCAAGCGGCGCGCCAGCCAGTCATGTAGCCGCAGTGTCACGCCATCGGCTTCAATCTGCAACAAATCCGGCCCCAGCACGGGCACCAGCTTGCCTTCTTCAATGAAGAGCAATAGATCAGACCAAAAGCGTTCGTTGGCATCAAACATGGCGGCATGGTGAAGGAAAGATGGATCAAGAGTAGCGCGGATGCTAAAACAAAGTCAATTTATTTCAACGCTAATCTTTAGCGTATGTCGTATTCTTGTTCGGTAGGCATCAACGAATTTTGCTATTCTGCTATCGGGCCATGCGCGAGCTTTACCTGCCAGGTTCATTTTTGAATGTGGGCTGGCCGGACAATTTCCAATGGATATTGATTCGCAATCAAGCCGCTTAAACCAGTCAAGCCCAATTCTTTGGTTTTGGGTTTGTCGTTGCAATCGAAGGTTAATAACCGCACTGTCTGCGCCGCGCGTTGGTTCAGTGTAATGGCTGACGCAATATGGATTGCATCCGGCGTGGCGACGTTCCAGGATTTGTTGCTTTCGGGCTTGACCGGGTTTTTCAGGTAAAAATTGCGGATGTCGGACGCCAGTTCACAAACCCGGCGAGATGCATCGATGAACACAAAATTGTCGCGTTGATACATGGCTTTAATTCGCGTATTTTGTATATCGTCAAATCCTGCTGCCAAAATTTCGGTGATTGTTATTGATGAGGTCGCCAACACCAGCTCACCATTGTCGAAACGGTGCGCTTGCTGTTCCAACCAGGCCAATTCACCCGGTTCGTGGTTGGTTTCCCGCTTTAGTAATGCCAGAAAAATGCAGGAATCCCAATATTCGATCTTACTGCCAGCCATCACGCAGCTTTCTGATAAATGTGGCTGCGGATTCGGCTCCGGTTGCTTCCGGGGCCATGCCTATCAAGCTGGACAGGGTTGGTAAGTCTGCGTTGGCGGCATACGTGTCGATTTCTTCGACGCTAATTTGTTGAGGGGAGAATTCACCCGCATGGTATTTTAGTCTGCCACTCAATTCCACAGTCATACCTGTCGCGGCGGCCATTTTTTTATGTAAGTGGGCAGGAAACAAACATTTGACAGATTCGCCCAAGGCTGTTTGCAAGAAAAAAGTGCCATTCACCCCGTCTTGTGTCAGGCGTCCTTTCAGAGAGCCGCAATCTTGTGGGCCAACAGGGGCGTGCATTGCTGCATTGGGGTTTTTCTTTGTGCTGATGAGTACTTGGCCATTGGGCGATACGGTGATGGATACCGCGCCCTGAAATTCCGGGTGTGCCCGAAAAAAAGCGGCATCCGGCACAATGCCGATGTTTTCGCCAACGGCAGTGATTTCGCCTTCGTATTGTTCTGTTTGCATGACGCACCTCGTACAAGCTGGATTCATTCGCTTCAGTTTAGCACATGTGCAAGAACGACTCGCGTTAAAATGTGTATGAAACGCAGTGTGTTTGCGGACTTGGGCGCTGCCACGTTGTTGGTAAAGTCCGATTCTTTCCGTTGTTGTGAGTGGACGAAATTGTGCCAAAAACGAAAACGTGGATGTCCCGTTGTTGGTTCCAATCTTGTGGGCCAACCGGGCCGTGCAGTGTGGTATTGGGGCTTTTCTTTGTGCTTATGAGTACTTGGCCATTTTCGCCTTCGTATAGTTCTGTTTGCATGATGCGCCTCGTACAAGCTGGATTCATTCGTTTTAGTTTAGCACATGTGCAAGAATGGCCGATGGTTTAAGGAGCATGAAACGCGTTATGTTGGCCGGGTAAAATGGCCGCGACACTATTTGTTTTGATCTGGAAGTTATGGAAAACCATTTTTAAGAGGCGTGTTGGATCAGGTCAAATAAGCTTGCTCCTGGCTTTAAAGC
>CAMBDR010000489.1 GCA_945864765.1 Janthinobacterium lividum
GATTCAGAGTAAAAGGAGTACGTGTTAAGCTGGTTTCAGCCGCAAATTTATCATTAATACAGTACGACTCATCTTGAAATGACTTTACCAGATTTCAGACTGTATCACCCATATTTCTCATCGGAAATTTTATTATCGCCATTTCGCAACAAACTACCAATCGCGCTATTATAGACTAGTCCTCACAATGCAATGTGAAATCCGATGGACTTTTGCTGTTGTAAAATTGAAAGTTGGTAGGAATGCAAAACTTGAAAGGTATGCAATGCTTTGCGAGGTGTGCTGGCGGGGGAATTATAAGCTGCCCGGCTGTTGATTGCCGGGCAGTGTTAGGAGGAAAGCTGTTATTTTACGCGTCGGGTAAGACCACATTAACATCCAGTACTTCAAGATTGCCCTGACGATCCAGCGTAATCTTGATATCTTCGGGATTGACCTTGGTGTACTTGGAAATGACTTCGATTAATTCTTTGTGCAAGGCTGGCAAAAAGTCGGGGCCGCCCCGACCGCTACGTTCGCGTGCAATAATGATTTGCAAGCGTTCCTTGGCGGCATTCGCCGTTTTCGGTTTGTTTGGAAATAAAAAAGATAGTAACGCCATGTTAGCGTCCCCCAAAAATACGCTGGAATAGTCCCGGTTTTTCATACGTCGTAAACCGCATCGGCACTTGTTCACCCAAAAAGCGGGCAATTACATCTTCATAGGCTTGTGCAACGTCGGTGCCCTTCATATGAATGGCCGGGTTGCCAGAGTTGGAAGCGTGTAATACCGATTCTGATTCGGGAATAATGCCCAGGAGTGGAATACGTAAAATTTCTTGCACGTCAGTATAGGATAACATTTCACCGGCTTCAACCCGTTTCGGTGAATAACGGGTAATGAGCAAATGTTCTTTGACGGGTTCGCCGCCACTTTGGGCGCGCCGCGATTTGGCTTGCAAGATACCCAAAATGCGATCCGAGTCACGCACCGATGAAACCTCGGGGTTAGTCACGACCAAGGCTTCATCGGCAAAGGTGAGCGCCATTAAGGCCCCGTGTTCAATCCCGGCGGGCGAATCGCAGATAATGTATTCAAAATCCATTTGAATCATTTCATTGAGCACACGCTCGACCCCTTCTTCCGATAATGCGTCTTTGTCGCGCGTTTGCGACGCGGGCAAAATGAACAGGTTGTCGCAATGCTTGTCTTTGATCATCGCCTGGTTCAGATTGGCTTCCTGATTAATGACATTGATCAGGTCATACACCACGCGCCGCTCGCAACCCATGATCAGGTCAAGATTACGCAAACCCACATCGAAATCGATGACGACAGTTTTGTGACCGCGCAAGGCGAGGCCAGAAGCAAAGCTTGCGCTGGAGGTGGTTTTGCCTACGCCACCTTTGCCGGATGTCACTACAATAATTCTTGCCACAACCATTCCTTTACACAAATTGTTTCATAATCGAAAATTTTAACCATGTTTGCCGGGGTTTTGTACCGAGCTTAATTCGAGCCGGTCACCTACCAGGCGTGCCTGAGTGGCTTGCTGCGCCAAATTGGGCGGGAAGCCATCTTCAAAGGTGCGGTACATGCCGGCGATAGAAAGCAATTCTGGTTCCATGCTGAGCGCGAAGATGCGCGCATTGGCATTGCCACTGGCACCGGCCAGCGCACGTCCGCGCAAGGGCGCGTAGACGTGGATGCTGCCATCGGCAATCACTTCTGCACCATTATTGACCACGGCGGTAATAATCAGGTCGGCCCCGCGTGCATAAATGCGTTGCCCGGCGCGCACGGGCGTGTCAATAATCAAGGTCTGGCAAACCGGGCTGACATCCATGGCCGGGGTTGCTACCGAAGTTGCTACCGGGGCTGCTGCCGACGCGGCTGTCGATGCGGCTGTTGGCTCAGGCGGTTTTTCTGGGGCGGCTTCGGGTGCGACTTCGGGCGTGGCTGCGGTGGCTGGTTCGGCCACTGCGGGTTCCGCATGCGCCTGCGCCAGTGCTTCCGCATGTTCGGCGTGGCTGTGCACTTCGGCCGCAGCAACATGCCGGTCTTTTGGGCTGTCATCAATCGACAAACCCAAGCTGGCCAAATACGAATTGATTTCCGCTCTGGCATTGCGCACTGCCGCCGGGTTGAGGTTGACCCCCTTGAGCAAGCGGATTAATTCTGGCCAATCCATTTGCTCTACGCGGGCTGCATCCAGCGGGCCGACATCGATGACGGCGAATTCATTATCAAAAAAGTCACTTGCACCGCCCGTCATATCGTGCAAGGCGGCGGCCAAAATGGCGCTGTCGGTCTCATGCAAGACGACAGAAATCGCCACAACAGTGGAAATCTTAATATCTATGGGTTTGTGTAGGGCATTATTTTGCATATCGAAGGGGTGGCTCGTCCAAGGATGGCAGTACGGTTTGACAAGTCTAACAGACTTGCTAAATAAAATAAAAAAACGATTTTACTTGGAATGGATCAAGAGTGGGTAATTTGAATCGTGGATAATAGCGCAGAGCTGTTGTAAAGGTGTTGTAAAGGTGTTGTAACTGAGCCCAAGTTTGCTTTTACAGGTGAATTTTTCCGTGCTGTAACCACGCAGCTGGAGTGGGTTGTGTATAATCTGATAAGTTCAAATGCCTATAGAAGATGAGATTAGCGTATCAAATGCGGTAAAAGCACCTTCGTGCTTTTTCTTTTGGCGCAATTTGATGTCCGGTTTGTAGGGTTATTGTTAATGTTATATCTTTTTGTTGGGCATAATAATGGCTGATTCCGCCCTTCTTGTTGGGCGTCAGGGCTAACTTGTTGGAAGTGAGCCCGTTTACTGGAGAAAGATGTATGGATGATGTTGTGATTGTTGCTGCCGGGCGGACTGCGGTGGGTAAATTTGGTGGTTCTTTGGCGAAAGTGTCGGCGGCGCAAATGGGTGCGCATGTGATCAAAGGCCTGGTGGCACAAACGGGTGTGAATCCGGAGTTAATCAATGAAATTATTTTAGGCCAGGTGTTGACGGCGGGCTGTGGACAAAATCCGGCGCGTCAAGCGCTGATCGGTGCAGGTTTGCCCAATCATATACCGGCTTTTATGGTGGGTAAGGTGTGCGGTAGTGGTTTGAAAGCCACGCATTTGGCGGCGCAAGCGATTAAATGTGGTGATGCCAGCATTATTATTGCCGGTGGCCAAGAAAATATGAGCGCTTCGCCCCACGTACTGAATCAATCGCGAGACGGTTTTCGCATGGGCGACGCCAAACTGACCGATAGCATGATTGTCGATGGTTTATGGGATGTCTACAATCAATACCATATGGGTATTACTGCCGAAAACGTGGCGACCAAGTTTGGTATTTCGCGCGCCGAGCAGGACGATTTTGCGCTGGCGTCGCAAAATAAAGCCGAAGCCGCACAAAAAGCGGGCAAATTTAAAGATGAAATTTTTGCGCTTGAAATTGCACAAAAAAAGGGCAGTATCATTGTCGATACCGACGAATATATTAAACTGGGTGCCACGCTGGAATCGTTGTCCGGTTTGCGCCCTGCTTTTACAAAAGACGGTAGCGTGACGGCGGGCAATGCTTCGGGCATTAATGACGGTGCCGCAGCGGTGATGCTGATGTCGGCCACCATGGCCAAACAATTGGGTTTGAAACCGATGGCGCGTATCAAATCTTACGCTTCTTCGGGCTTGGACCCGGCGATCATGGGCATGGGACCGGTTTCGGCTTCGCAATTGTGCCTGAAAAAAGCGGGTTGGACCCATCAGGATCTGGATTTGATGGAAATCAACGAAGCCTTTGCAGCGCAAGCCTTGGCGGTGAATAAAGAGATGGGTTGGGATACCCGCAAAATTAATGTCAACGGTGGTGCAATCGCCTTGGGGCACCCAATTGGTGCATCTGGTTGCCGCATTTTGGTGACATTGCTGCACGAAATGGTGCGCCGTGATGTAAAACGGGGATTGGCCAGTTTGTGTATTGGCGGTGGTATGGGCGTGGCGTTGGCGGTAGAGCGCGACTAAGTTGGCAAATAAGTTGGCAAATAAGGTAGAAAATAAGTTAGTAAATAAGCGGGTAAAAATTGGTTGTGCCCACCAATGGGGTGGGTTACTTTGGGTTGATATTTGAGAAGGAAGTAAACATGTCGAGAATTGCATTAATAACAGGTGGTATGGGTGGTTTGGGTGAAGCGATTTGTATCAAGATGGCTGCCTTGGGTTATACCGTGGTAACGACTTATTCACCCGGCAATACCAAGTCGGCTGAATGGTTGGAATCCATGAAAGCGCTGGGCTATGAATTTCATGCCTATCCTTGCGACGTGGCCGATTATGATTCCGCCCAACAATGTTGTGCCACGATCGCCAAAGAAATTGGCCCGGTCGATGTCTTGGTCAATAATGCGGGTATCACCCGTGATATGACCTTCAAAAAAATGGATAAAACCAATTGGG
>CAMBDR010000490.1 GCA_945864765.1 Janthinobacterium lividum
GAATCGTTATTTTACGTAATAAGTTTGAAATAGTTTCGTTGTCAAATAAAAATTTTCGCTAGTTGTTCGGGCAAATAGAGCATGCCATGCGTTAAATGAATCCGGCGCTGTGTTAGACTGCAACCATATTATTGTGCTGCCGTTTGGCTTGTTGTCACAGAGATTCGAACCCATGTCACTTTCACCACCTACTTCGCCTCGGGTATTGAAGCATACCCGTACCATCACCGTTGAAGCTTATACGCGTGATGATGGTCTTTGGGATTTGGACGCCCATATCACCGATATCAAAACGCGCGACGTGCAATTGAAGGCGGGTATGCGTTTTGCGGGGGAACCCTGGCATGATTTGTGGCTGCGCATTACCATCGATAACCGGATGCAAATTGTGGCCGCGCAAGCGGTGTCGGATCGGGTTCCCTATCCGGGGTTTTGTCAGGCGGTAACGCCTGACTATCAACGCATGGTGGGTTTGTCGCTGGTGCAGGGGTTTCGCTTCCAATTGATGCAACGCTTGGGAGGGGTCTCGGGTTGTACCCACTTGACCGAATTGGCGCAAATTTTGCCAACTGCGGCAATTCAGGCGTTTGCAAGCGAACTAACAACTCTGAGCAAGCAAGATGACGAGAACGGCACCCGACCATTTCAAATTGATCGCTGTTATTCGATGCGTGCCGATGGACCTGCGGTCGCACAATACTACCCGCGCTGGGCGGTTCTGCCCACCGGGCCTGGTCCGAGATGATATTGACATTATGTTGATGGTATATCGGTTGGTTTTTTTATTCCAAGTATCTGAAGGGAAGCTCGCATGAAAATCCATGAGTATCAAGGCAAAGAAATTCTCCGTAAATTTGGCGTGACCGTGCCGCGCGGCATTGCTTGTTTTTCGGTTGAGGATGCCATCAAGGCAGCAGAAACCTTGGGTGGCCCGGTTTGGGTCGTCAAGGCGCAAATTCATGCAGGTGGTCGCGGTAAAGGCGGCGGTGTGAAAGTGGCCAAGTCACTGGATCAAGTTAAAGAGTATGCAAGTCAAATTATGGGCATGCAATTGGTGACCCATCAAACTGGTGCGACAGGCCAAAAAGTGCGGCGTTTGTTGATTGAAGAGGGCGCGGATATCAAAAAAGAACTGTACGTGAGTATGGTGACAGATCGCATCAGCCAGCGCGTGGTGCTGATGGCTTCCAGCGAAGGGGGCATGGATATCGAGGAAGTTGCACATAGCCACCCGGAATTAATCCATACCGTAGCCATCGACCCTGCTGCCGGTTTGCTGGACGGGGAGGCCGATGATATCGCCAGCAAAATCGGCGTACCTGCCGCTTCACTGCTTGACGCGCGCAATCTGTTAAAAAATCTCTACAAGGCTTTTTGGGAAACCGATGCATCGTTGGCCGAAATCAATCCGCTGATTTTAACCGGTGAGGGTAAAGTCATCGCGCTCGATGCCAAATTCAATTTCGATTCCAATGCGCTGTATCGTCAGCCTGAAATCGTGGCTTATCGCGATCTGGATGAAGAAGATCCGGCCGAAGTCGAAGCCTCCAAATTTGACTTGGCTTACATTTCGCTCGATGGCAATATTGGTTGCCTGGTCAATGGCGCGGGTTTGGCCATGGCGACCATGGACACCATCAAATTGTTCGGTGGTGAACCTGCCAACTTTTTGGATGTGGGCGGCGGTGCGACCGCAGAAAAAGTCACGGAAGCGTTCAAGATCATGTTGAAAAACCCCGGTTTGAAAGCGATTCTGGTGAATATTTTCGGCGGCATCATGCGATGCGACGTGATTGCCGAAGGCGTCATCACGGCATCCAAGGCAGTTTCGTTGAAAGTGCCGCTGGTGGTGCGCATGAAGGGCACCAACGAAGATCTGGGCAAGAAAATGTTGGCCGAATCGGGCTTGCCGATTATTGCAGCCGATACCATGGAACAGGCAGCCAAGAGCGTGGTCGCTGCTGCCAACGGTCAAAATGGTCAATAATGGCGCGCTGCGTCCACTGAAATATTTAAGGAAGCACTATGTCAATTCTGATTAATAAAGATACCAAAGTCATCACCCAGGGCATTACCGGTAAAACCGGCCAATTTCATACCCGTATGTGTCGCGATTACGCGAATGGTAAAAATTGCTTTGTCGCTGGCGTGAATCCGAAAAAAGCGGGTGAAGATTTTGAAGGCATTCCCATTTTCGCCAATGTGAGCGCGGCCAAGGCCGCTACGGGGGCATCGGTTTCGGTGATTTATGTGCCACCTCCGGGTGCTGCCGCTGCGATTTGGGAAGCGGTGGAAGCGGAACTCGATTTGGCCATTTGCATTACCGAAGGCATTCCAGTGCGCGACATGATGGCACTGAAAGACCGCATGGTTAAAGCGGGTAGCAAAACGCTGTTGTTAGGACCCAATTGCCCCGGTTTAATTACGCCGGATGAAATCAAGATTGGCATCATGCCGGGTCATATTCATCAAAAGGGCCGGATTGGCGTGGTATCGCGCTCGGGCACGCTCACCTATGAAGCGGTAGGGCAACTGACCGCACTGGGTTTGGGGCAATCCAGCGCGGTCGGCATTGGCGGCGACCCAATCAATGGCTTAAAGCATATCGACATCATGAAAGCCTTTAATGATGATCCGGATACCGATGCCGTGATCATGATTGGTGAAATTGGTGGCCCGGACGAAGCCAATGCTGCCTATTGGATACGTGACAATATGAAAAAGCCGGTCATTTGCTTTATTGCAGGCGTGACTGCGCCACCGGGCAAGCGCATGGGGCATGCGGGGGCCTTGATTTCAGGCGGGGCCGATACGGCCGAAGCCAAGTTGGAAATCATGGCCGCTTGCGGCATCACGACCACGAAAAACCCGTCTGAAATGGCACGCTTGTTGAAAGCAGCTTTATAAGCGTTTTAAGTATTTCGTCGGGCTGGGCAACATGAGCAAATAATGGGGGCTACGGCCCCCATTTTGGCAGGGCGCGTCAAAATAAGGGCGCTAGCCGTGGACACAATGGGTTTTGCAAGATGGAGATTGGAATGGCAAAAATTATTTTGTCGTTAAATGGCGAAGTGCTGCAAGAAATGGTGCTGACCAAGGAAGCCACACGGATTGGGCGGCACCCGCATAATGATTTGATGATCGAAAATAGGAATGTCAGTGGTGAGCATGCGCTCATTACCTTGCATGGGCAAGATGTATTGATTGAAGATTTAAATAGCACCAATGGCACCATGGTGAATGGGCAAACTATCAAAAAACATTTTTTGCAAGATAAGGACGTGCTGGACATTGCAAAATATAAGATTCAGTTTTTGGCAGAAAAACCGCAGGCAGTAAAGAAAGTGCCCGTTGCTTTGCCAGTCGGTGCGGTCTGCATTAAAATTTTAACGGGTGTCAATGCGGGCAAACAATTGGCCATTACCAAGGCCCTGACCACGATAGGCCGTCCCGGTGCGCAAGTGGCGGTGATTGCACAACGTGCCGATGGCTATTACCTGACCCATGTTGAAGGCGATGAAGCCCCTACCATTAATGGCATCAGCATTGGCAATGAGGCGCAAGCTTTGCAGGACGGTGATGTGCTGGTGGTTGCGGGCACGCAAATGGGTTTTGCCTGGCGCAAAGAATGATGTGACAAATTTTGCCGCTGCCAGCGGGCTTTATTTTATAGTGACAAATTTTGGCAGCCGCTGTTGCGGTGAAGTGACAAAAATGGGCAGCGGAGTCGATAAATGGCGCGATACAGCCGCTATTTCCAGCTGGCACAGCAATTGCTAAGGGTTAGATGTCGCAAAAAATTTTCACCCTTACTTTTAACTTACTGGAGAACTAAAATGAAATCCACACGTATCCAACAAGGTTTTACCTTAATTGAATTAATGATCGTTGTTGCGATTATCGGTATTTTGGCAGCAGTTGCTTTACCTGCGTATCAAACCTACACCAAGAAAGCTAAGTTTTCGGAAGTGGTTTTGGCAACTGCTTCTGCGAAAGTCGCTGTTGAAATTTGCGCACAAGACCAAAATGCGATGACCCTCTGCATTGGTGGTTCACAAAATGTTCCCGCAAATATCGCGACTAGCTCTGGTAATGTCCTCAGTGTTGCTACCACAAATACTGGCACCAATGTTGGCGTGATTACTGCTACTGCGATCAGCTCCAATGGCTTGGCCGGTGAAACTTACGTTCTGACTGGCACTTTGGCTGACGGTAAAGTGACTTGGGCTAAAACCGGTACTTGCGTAACTGCACAGATTTGTTAATTCCTGAGTTGTTTTAAAAAGCGAATGCCCACTTTTTGGTGGGCCTTCGCTGAAGGAGCGAGTAATATTAAAGCAGTATCACGTATCAAACAGTACAAGCATCACAAGCAGCAAGCATCACAAGCAGCAAGCATTACAAGCAGCAAGCATTACAAGCAGCAAGCAT
>CAMBDR010000491.1 GCA_945864765.1 Janthinobacterium lividum
GGGCAACGACGCGGCCAAATCGGGAGAAAAAAAGCTTGTCACAGTGGACAACGTGTATTATTTCCACAATGACGTTTCCGGCATGCCGGAAGAATTGACCAGTAGCAAGGGCGATCTGGCATGGCAAGCGCAGTACAGCACATGGGGCAACACCGTTAGCGAGAGCTGGACAATTGCCGCACAAGTGCAAATTGAAAACCACGGCACCCGCCCACTGCCACAGAATTTGCGCTTGCAGGGGCAATATCTGGATCGGGAAATTGGGCTGTATTACAATACGTTCCGGTTTTATGACCCGGATATTGGGCGGTTTATTTCGCCTGATCCGATTGAGTTGATGGGTGGGGCTAATATATACAGCTATGCGCCTAATCCGGTTGGGTGGATTGATCCATTCCGCTCATTTTTTCAGCCAGCAGTGCAACAGCTTTGGATGTGGCATTTGATGATTTTTGGTGGGCATTGTTGGGTAGTTACATTCCAGCCAAGCATCACTGAGGCACGCCAGCTTACGTCATGTCCACCGTGAGCGCCATCCCTACTGCGACGATGGCTTGCCCCAAATGATACTGATGCATGCCCATGACGATGCGGTCATCAATCCAGCCGGGGCCGATTTGTACCACATCCCCCGTATTGCCCAAAATGGTGAGCTTATTGGTGCTTTCCGAGATTTTGAGCACACTTGCCGCCGTCAGCATGACGGAATTATTGCCCGTGCCAGTCAGATCAATGGTTTCGATACTGCGTAAGAAAGGCAGTGCCGCCGACAGGTTGAGCGGCATATCGGCCCCGCTTAAGGCCAGCGTATCACTGCCGCCGCCGCCATCAATCAGGCGGAAGGTTAAATCAGACACGACGATTCGGTCTTTGCCCACACCGCCCAGCACAATGTCTGCACCACCACCACCGATAATGGTGTCATCTCCCGCCAGCGCGCTGATGCTGTCATCTCCGGCGGTGCCGGTAATGGTGTTGTTGGCGCTGGTGCCAAAGGTATGGATCACATTGCTGGCATTATTGCCAAACACCAAATAACTGGAGCCAACCGCGCTGCCAATCCCTTGCGCGCCAATTAACACATCGGAGAGGCCATCGCCATTCACATCGCCCACACCCGCTACCGAACCACCCGCCAAATCGACCGGCGCGCCATTCAGGCGGTAGCCATTAATGCCGTTCAAATCGGCCAAACTGATTTTGGCGGGCAAAGTGGCACCGGTGCCATACACAATATAGCCGGCACCAAAACGACTATTCGCTTCGCGCGCGCCGATGATTAAATCAGCCAAACCATCGCCATTTACGTCACCCGCTGCCGATACCGCAAGACCAGTCAAATCTTTGCTGGCCGCCCCGTCAAAGCGCACGCCGTTCATGCCATCGAGCATGCTTAAATCGACACTGGCAGTAAAACCATCGGCCTTGCCATACACCAAATAAGCCGAACCGGTATCGCCATTGGCATGGAAAGCACCAATCAAAAAGTCGCTAAAACCATCGCCATTAAAATCACCCACGCGGCTTACCGAGCGGCCTGCGTTGTCTCCGGCCGCCCCATCGAAGCGAACGCCGTTCATGCCATCGAGCGTGCTTAAATCCAGGTTGGCATCAAAGCCGCCCGCCTTGCCAAAGACCAAATACGCGGCACCGGCATCATGGTTGGCCCCAAATGCGCCCACCAGTACATCGTCAAAACCATCACCATTGACATCGCCCGCACTGCTGACGCTAAAGCCGGTATTGTCGTTGGCGCTGCTGCCGGAGAGGCGAAATCCATTCATGCCCGTGAGTGCCGAGGCCTTCAGGGTGGCGGGCTGTACGCCGGTTTTGCCAAACACAACATAAGCCGCACCGGTGGTGCCATTGCTGCCGTTAGCCCCGATAATCAAGTCGCTCAAGCCGTCGCCATTCACGTCGCCCGCCGTGGCCACGCTCGACCCGACCCAGGCATTGGCGCTGTCACCGTCAAAGCGAAACCCGGTTTTGCCATCCAGGGACGCCAGTTTTGTGCTGCCACTAAAGACCGCCGGTTTGCCAAATACCACATAGGTCGAGCCAGCCAGGGACACACTACTGGGCGCGGCCCCATTGGCACCGATAACGATGTCGGCGATACCGTCACCATTGAAGTCGCCCGCCGTACCCAAGGCACAGCCAGCAAATTCACCCGCCATATTGCCCACAAATTGCGCGGCGCTGGATAATTGGGTAGTGGCCGTAAAACCGCTGGCTTTGCCATACACCAAAAAACTGGTGCCCGTGTTATTGGTGGCAGAAGCGCCGACCAAAAAGTCGGCAAAGCCATCATTATTCACATCCCCCGCCGCCGCTACCGCCATGCCCGAGGCCGCCGTGGCAATGAAGCGGCTACCCGGGTTGCTGCCCGTGCTGCCACTCAGGCCAGCTAAGGCCAGCGTGTTGGCGGGTACGGTGAAATTGAGCTTGCTTGCGTCGCTGATGCCGACATACGAGTTGTCTACCAAATCGGTGATGGCGGTTTTGTCGATTAACACCTGATAAGCCGTGCCATTGATTAAGTCGCTGCGTGGATTAATCGTCACGGTGCGGTTGAAAATGCTCACCTGGCTGGCATCACTGGCGGCAATGGTGCGAATATCTTTGCCGTTGCTAATGATGAAATTGCCGCTGCCCGCATGCACCGCTTCGCTAAAGGTCAGCACAATATTGGCCGAGGCTAAAACGGGTGAGGCGTCATCTGCGGGCACGCTGGAAACCAGGGTGGGCGCGGTAATATCCTGAACAATTGGCCCAAGCCTGCCGAGCGCCGCCCCGACGGCCAGGTCAAACTGCTCTGGTGCGATGTGTTCGTTGACCAGACTCAAGTCGTTCAGCACCACGCCATCTTGAATCAGCGAGAGAAAATCCCGTGCCGCATATTGAATTTGCGCGATCTTGGTCAGACTGGCCAAAGGGGTACTTTCGGAAACCGCCCCCAGTGCGGTGTTGAGTGCGCTAATGACATCGGTAATTTGCCCACCCAAGGCATCGACTTGCATTTGCTGGCTATCGTTAGCTTGCAGTAAATGCGCGCTATCCGCCAAAACCAGGCGAATTAATTCAATCGAGGTGAGATCGACGTTGGTGGGAAGGCGTGGGTTCAAGAGCGCATTGGCCAGCGCCTGGAAGGCGGCATTTTCTCCGCTGCCACCATCGGTGGCCAAGCCCAGCCCTTTCAAAAATGCCGCGCTTTGCGTAACCAGCGTATTGATTTGGGCATTGGTAATGTGGATTTTTAAGGCCGCCGCTTGCGCTTCCGGGCTAGCCCCCGCTTTGACGGACGCCCCAATCGGGTCAATGCGGGTAACGTCAATGCTCGCATCCAATTGCAAGCGGTTGGAGAGCAGTGACAACACTTCGGTGCGACTGAGCGACGCGCTTTGGATCAGCTTTTGCAACACCGTTGTGAGTGGGGTGATGACGGTGGAACCCGCTGGCGCTAAGTATTGCCCTTCCTGAAATTGGCCGGTCGAAATATCGCGCCCCTGTTGTGCCACCAGCACGCCATTAAAACTTTCATGCCCCAGAAAAGTGAAATTACCCTGAACATTGGAGAGGGTGCCGTATTCATTATTATCTTGCACACCATTCTGATTGGTATCGACAAACACGCTGGCATTTTTGAGGTAGCCATCCACCACCATGCCCTTGGTATTGAGGTAGGGCGCGGGTACGCCGGTATAACTGTCGTCGCTATAGAGCTGGGTAATCAGCGCGCTGGTTTCCAGTTTCAGTGCCGCATCAATTTGCGCGCGGGTGGGCGTGCTGCCCAGAATATTTTGGTATTCCACCACCACTTTGATTTCGGCGTTTTTGCTGTTGATTAATTCTGCCGAGTCCGAAAATGAATTTAATACGGCAGCACGGGTTTGTTTGTCTGTCGTCATGCGGGCCAGCCAATAGGCTTTGCCACCCGCATCGGGCGCGCGGCCTAGCACGTTTTGATACAGTAAATCGATAAACTTGGTGTCGGTCACGGTGGTGCCGTACAGCGTGGCAAATTCGGCCGAGCGCACAAAATTGGCGCTGATTTGTGCCAGCGTGGCTCCTGCGCGGGCGGTGGTGAGCCAGTAGCTTAAGCCGCCCGCGTCTGGTATGCGGCCAAAGGCGGCATAGTAGAGGCGCGCAATCGGCAACACCTGGCCACCGTATTCAGCGCTATCCAAAAAGTTTTGCGTCACCTGCGCCGCATTCAGGCTGCCGTTGTCAATTTGGTTCGCCCAAAAATCGCGCCCGGCCAGGTCGGCACTGCGCCCCAAAAACTTGGTGAAGAGTTGTTCAACAAAAGTCGCGGTACTCATACTGTCTACCTTTTGCACGGATGAAGTGGAGGGTAGCTAAAGTATACTGCCTGGTTTGCTGCTGGTTCACTTGAACAGGCGGGATTTTACCCGCCAATCCA
>CAMBDR010000492.1 GCA_945864765.1 Janthinobacterium lividum
GCGCTGGAATTGGGCGCGCTGCCCACCGTGCATGCGGAAAATGGCGAGCTGGTGTTTGAGCTGCAAAACCGCTTGCTGCAACAAGGCATCACCGGGCCAGCCGCGCACCCGCAGTCACGCCCACCCGAGGTGGAAGGCGAAGCGGTGCAGCGCGCGATTGCGATTGCGAATATTTTGCATACACCCATTTACATCGTACATGTGTCCTGCGCCGATGCGCTGGACGCGATTGCGCGCGCGCGCGCCAACGGCCAACGCGTGTTTGGCGAAGTACTGGCCGGACATTTATTGATTGACGACAGCGTGTATCAACACCCTGATTTCGACTTTGCCGCCGCCCATGTGATGAGCCCACCATTCCGCCCCGCGCGCCATCAAGAAGCCTTATGGCGCGGCCTGCAAGGCGGCAATTTGCAAACCACCGCCACCGACCACTGCACCTTTTGCGCCGCGCAAAAAGCCGCCGGACGCGATAACTTCAGCAAAATCCCGAATGGCTGCGGTGGCGTGGAAGACCGCATGACGGTGATTTGGGATGCGGGCGTCAATTCCGGCCGCTTAACGCCCAGCGAATTTGTGCGCATTACCTCAACCAACGCGGCGCAGATTTTTAATATGTATCCGCGCAAAGGTTGCATTCGGGTTGGCAGTGATGCCGATATCGTGGTCTGGGACCCCAGCGCCAGCCGCACCATTTCTGCCAAAACCCAGTTCGCCAAAAATGACTTTAATGTGTTTGAAGGGCGCACCGTGCGCGGCATTCCCAGCCATACCATTAGCGCAGGCAAACTGGTATTCCAACAAGGCCAGGTGCTGGCCGAAATGGGAGCGGGGCGCTATATTGAGCGGCCTGCGTTTGTTGCAACACCCGCTTCAACACCTGCAACACCCGCTTCAACACCTGCCACACCCGCGCAAGCTTAAGGATGATCATGAACGACTTACGAATTAATGGCGCACGGCTATGGCAATCGCTGATGGATTTGGCCAAAATCGGTGCCACGCCCAAAGGCGGCGTAAAACGCCTGACCTTAACCGACCTCGACAAACAGGGGCGCGACCAGGTTATCGCCTGGGGCAAACAGGCCGGTCTCTCGATCACCATCGACCAAATCGGCAATGTCTTCATGCGCCGCGCGGGTAGTAACCCGGCTTTACCACCGATCATGTCCGGCAGCCATATCGACACCCAACCCACGGGCGGCAAATATGATGGCACTTATGGCGTGCTGGCCGCGCTGGAAGTGGTGCGCACTTTAAATGATCACGATATCGTCACCGAAGCGCCGATTGAAGTCGCTTTTTGGACCAATGAAGAAGGTTCACGCTTTGTGCCAGTGATGATGGGTTCCGGCGTATTTTGCGGTGCCTTCAGCCTGGAGCACGCCTATGCCGCCAAAGACGTGGCTGGCCTGACGGTGCAGCAAGAACTGGCGCGCATCGGCTATGTGGGCGAGCAAGTGCCGGGGCAACACCCGATTGGCGCGTATTTTGAAGCCCATATCGAACAAGGCCCGGTGCTGGAAGATGAAAATAAACTGATCGGCGTAGTGCCTGCGGTAATGGGCTTGTCGTGGTATGACTGCGTGGTGGACGGGCTGGAAGCCCATGCCGGCCCCACGCCCATGCCGCTGCGCAAAGATGCCTTGCAAGTGGCCACCGTGATCATGCAGGAAGTGGTGGCGATTGCCAAGCGTTACCCGCCGTATGGGCGTGGCACGGTCGGCTTTGTGCAAGTGTTCCCCAACAGCCGTAATGTGATTCCGGGCAAGGTATCATTCAGCATTGATTTGCGCAACGTCAACGATGACTTGCTCAATCAAATGCATGCTGAAATTACCGCTTTTGTGGCTACCCATGCGGCCAGCACCGGTTTGCCGATTTCACTGGAACGGGTATCGTATTTCCCGCCCTGCCCATTTCACCCGGATTGCGTGGATGCGGTGCGCAATGCCACCGCACAACTGGGCTATTCCACCATGGATGTGGTATCCGGTGCCGGGCATGATGCGATTTACGCGGCCCGCGTGGCCCCGGCCGGAATGATTTTTGTGCCCTGCAAGGATGGCATCAGCCATAATGAAATTGAAGATGCGCAACCGGCGCATCTGGAAGCGGGTTGCAATGTGTTGCTGCATGCAATGCTGTCATTGGCCAAAATCCATGCCAATAACAGTCCCCACAGCGTCAATGCTTAGAAAGGCAGACCATGCTCGACACCATCATCCGCAACGCCAGCCTGCCCGACGGCGGGCAAGCTATCGACATCGGCATCCATGACGGCAAAATCGTCGCACTCGAAGCCAAGCTGCCAGCCCAGGCAGCGCAAGAAATCGATGTGGCGGGCGATTTGGTTAGCCCGCCGCTGGTGGATGCACATTTTCACATGGATGCCACCCTCAGCTACGGCATGCCGCGCGTCAACCAGTCCGGCACACTGTTGGAAGGGATTGCACTGTGGGGTGAACTCAAACCGCATCTGACGCAAGATGCCTTGATCGAGCGCGCACTTCAGTATTGCGATTGGGCGGTGGCGCGCGGCTTGCTGGCGATCCGCTCGCATGTGGATATTTGCGATGACCGCCTGCTGGCGGCAGAAGCCTTGCTGGAGGTAAAACGCCAGGTCGCGCCGTATCTCGATTTGCAACTGGTCGCCTTCCCGCAGGATGGCGTCTTGCGCAGCAGCAGCGCGCTGGCCAACCTCCAGCGCGCGCTCGACATGGGCGTCGATGTGGTGGGCGGCATTCCCCATTTCGAACGCACCATGGCCGATGGCGCAGAATCGGTACGCATCCTGTGCGAACTGGCCGCCGAACGCGGCCTCATGGTCGATATGCATTGCGATGAATCGGACGACCCACTCTCACGCCATATCGAAACCCTGGCTTACCACAGCCAGCGGCTGGGCTTGCAAGGCCGGGTGGCCGGTTCCCACCTCACCTCGATGCATTCGATGGACAATTATTATGTCAGCAAATTATTACCCTTAATTCGCGAAGCGGGCGTGGCAGCCATTGCCAACCCGCTCATCAATATCACCCTGCAAGGTCGGCATGACAGCTACCCCAAGCGGCGCGGCATGACGCGGGTGCCCGAGTTGCTGGCGGCGGGTGTCACCGTGGCTTTTGGACAAGATTGCGTACTCGACCCATGGTATAGCCTGGGTTCTGGCGATATGTTGGAAGTGGCGCATATGGGTTTGCATGTCGCGCAAATGACTGGCCAAGCAGCCATGCGCGCCTGTTTTGACGCGGTGACCCGCCATCCGGCGCAGATTTTGGGCTTATCCGGCTACGGCCTGGCCGTGGGCTGCCATGCCGATTTGGTTTGGTTTGATGCCAGCGACCCGATTGAAGCCATCCGCCTGCGCGCGGGAAGGCGGCTGGTAATGCGGCGCGGCCAAATCCTCAGCCAAAGCCCGGCCAACCGGGCGCAATTGAGCTTGCCGGGGCGCAATCTTGCCGTGGATTTTCGTTTACACCACTAACCAGACCGCTCACAGCAGGTATTTAGCCTCAAAACACGCCATGTTGTGCCAACTCAAGTATCATAGAAAAGTTATTTCCCGGATTATTTCACCGATTGGAGAAAAAGATGAGTGTTGCGCTTTTCAATGTTAGCCCACGTTGGCGTTTTTTGTTTGCCCTGTTACTCCTCACAGCCATTGCCGCTTACGCCTTCACCCGGCACGAACATATTCAAAGAAAGCTGGATCAGGGCGGTATCGCCAATAGTGCCAAAGCCAACTTACTGATCGATATGCGGGTTACCGCCATGCATCGTATCAGAGTATTGGGCGGCCTGAGCAAAGTCAATACTGGCCTCAGTTTGCAAATGGATAGCAAACAAATCAAAGACATGGCCAATGAGTATTTTGAACTCGAAGCCAAATTGGGCAAACTCATCAGTGGCTCGCCCAACACCATCAAAGAAGAACTGGCATTACAACGTAAAATTTCCGAAACAGGTATTGCAGCCGCACCCATTATTGCCAAAATTCAAGATCTGGCCGCTGCCAATAAAGCCGAGGAAGTGGCAACCCTGGCGCGCAATGAATTAAGCAAAGGCCCGGTGAAAAATTGGCTCAATGCCATCAATGAAATGATTTCCCTGGAGAATGATTTGTCAGCACAAGCCTCCAGCATGGCCAGTTTTGAATATGAACATCTGCGCAGCCAGGTTTTATTGATGTGTGCCGGGGTAATTATGTTGGGTTTAACCGCCGCATGGTTTACCTTCAAACGCATCGGGGACGAAGCCAAGGCCTAAAGCCAAGTTTGCCAGGCTATTATTTCTATTTAAGGGAGACTGCGGGGGGACTGCTACCGCAGCCTCCCGATCTGCTTGATCCTTACTCGGCGGTACGCACCTGGGTATCATAAAACCATGCCAACATCGCTGGCTCGCCCTCATACTCCATAC
>CAMBDR010000493.1 GCA_945864765.1 Janthinobacterium lividum
AACCGACTAAATAACTATTTAACGCAAAGGAATAGATGATGATTGCAGAACAGAACCATCCCCCAATACCGTGGGGCGAATACCTGACCCGTGGTGCAGCATGTATTGTTGTGTTGGCGTATGAGCGGATTGCAACCATCATCTTGCAAGTGACCAAGCCATACTTTTCTTACCTATTGGTTGCGGTGTTGTTGGCTATTGTGCTGGCAGTCATCATGCCACTTCTTGGTAGGCGTAATGTAATACGCGATTTGTGTGAAATTTGTTGGCTGGATGTTGGCGTCCAAATCATGATAGCCATTTTTACTTATGCCCATTGGGGACTATTCTGGTGCGGTGTCCTTGCCAATAC
The DNA here is from genome assembly GCA_945864765.1 of Janthinobacterium lividum. GTDB lineage: Bacteria > Pseudomonadota > Gammaproteobacteria > Burkholderiales > Burkholderiaceae_D > CAMBDR01. Next base: position 353 of record CAMBDR010000493.1, read on the forward strand.
AATGCTTTACCTGAAATGGGCACGCATCTTTTGGCCAGAACGCAATGACGACGGCAGTTGGGCAAGCTGGCCCATCTTTGGCTTAATCGGCCTGTTCCAACGCAAACAATACCCAAACCCATTAACCTTCTTGCAAACAGGCAGCGCCTATTTCGCCATGCTGCTATGCCTTGGCGCAGGTTACGTACACCAAGTGTGGACGATTAAAGCCGGGTTGCTCGTGCCGTTATGCGTCATCGTCACCATCGTGCTGGTGTACGCCCGCACCCTCATCGCCAACGTAGAAGCCCAACAAGCCGAACTGCTCGCCACCACCGCAGCGCTCGCCACCGCGCGCGAGCAAGCGCGGCAGGCCGAAATCATGGCGCAGTTAAACGCCGAACTGGCCCTGCAAACGGCTGAACTGGCCCAGACGGCGGCGGAACTGGAGGAAAAAAATATCGCCCTCGATGAACTCAACCAAAAAGTGATCGTCTTCAATGAAGATTTACAGCTCGCCAATGATCAATTGCGCTTCCATAATAAAATGGTGTCCCAGGCCAATCACGATATCGCGCCGCTACTCACTTTTTTGCATGTTTATTTACAAAATTTAAGCGCCACCCCCTTGGATGACACCCAACGTAATTACCTGACCCAAATCACCAACATCTGCGCCACCACAACCGATCTGCTGGCAAAAAACATTGGCACCCGCCGCCATCCAGCCTGGGAAAAAAGGTCAGGGCTTTCTGCTTGCAATCTGGATAAGATCATGGACACCTATCAAACACCGCTCGCCAATCTGGCGCAACAACATGGCAGTTTTTTTAAAGTCAATTTGCCCACTTCGATCAATGTCTGGAGCAACTACCACCATTTGCGCAGAATCATCATCAATTTGGTGCGCAACGCCATCATCCACAACCCACCCGGCACCCACGTGCGCATGTACGTGACGACCAAGGGCACAGCCTATACTGTGCGCATATTGGATACGGGCACAGGCATACCCGAAGCGAGCGGGGCCGATCCCGCAGCCAATTTCAAAGCCCTGGTAGAGCGCGTCAAAAACCGCAGCGATGCGCCAAGCGAAACCGCAAGCGGCGAAGCCAGCCATGGCATCGGCCTGCAAAGTGTGGCCGATCTGAGTAATACGCTGCAAATGCCAATCGAACTGTATACCCGCTTCAAGCTGGGGGCGATTTTTCAATTTCGATTGGGGCATGCGGTTTGACGTAAGCCCCCCCTAAAACGCCAATATCCACTCCCCTTGCACATAATTGTAGCGATAATCCGGCCCACCAAATGCCGCACTTTGGCTACGCCCGGCGCGCGCCCGGAAGGAATAAGCGCTGTTGCCATGGGTTTTGATCGGGCTTTCCAGGCTCCACTCCAACAAATTGGTGGCCGACGCCGCATCGGTGGCGACTTTTTGCCGTCCGATTCCCGCCGTGACATTGCTCAACCAACCATCCAGCTTGTTACGCCAACCCACGGCCAGCATGGTTTCTTGATAGCGCCCCGGATTGAAATAAGCCCCCGCCACCTGATCGTGAGAGCTGATGGTGACCCGAAACCGCGCCTGCAGGGTCAAGCCCAGATCCGGGTCGGGTTGAAAGCTCAGGCGGATACGCCCATGCTTGCGCACATTGCCATCCGAGAAGCGCTGTAGGCCCGCCAACCCGGTCAAGCTTAGTCTTGGGCTTAATTGTTGATCCAGCGCCAGCCCACCAAAGTTAAAATGCACCCCGTTATCCAGCGCTGCCGCTGTTTCCACCCAATCCCGGTTCAAAAACAGTTCCACGCTGGTGTGCTCGCCCAATATGGCGCGATAGCTGGCAGCGAGCGACAATAAATCGTGCCGTCCCTGATGAAATATCCCGGCTTCCCACTGCCAGCCGCTGGTTGTCACCGGGTCAATTTGGCGGTGCAGAAAACTGAGCTGCTGCCCATTGCGCGACCAGGCGTCTTGCGCAAAATGATGCTTTGTATAGCGCAAGCCGGAAAGCCATTGCGCATGCCGGTATTTGGGCAAATATTCCAGCGTCAGCCTGCGCGTGGTGAAGCCTTCGCTATCGTTGGCAAAGAAAAAGCCCGTACCCGCACCCTGGGCCGATTTTTCCGCCGCCTTTTCTTCCTGCGCACAGGCACTGTTCAGGCAACACAACAACAGCGTGGCAGCGCTAATGGCCCGGCGATATATCGTCTTCATTTGGTGCCCCAATTCTTTTTCAGATTAATGATTTCCGCCAAATAGCCCAAAAAGCAAACCGGCTGCATGATCAAGCTGTACCCGAGTGAATAAATAAGAAAGCCCTTGAGATTGCGCCGTACCCGCAAGCCGCTGTCGTCAAACATCTCGCGCTCGGTAACAAACATCAGGTAGTTGGCCAGCATCGCCACCGGAATCAAGGAAAGCGTCATCGGCCCGGCAATCCAGTAATGGCCAAACAGCGCCAGCACCATACCCGGAATAAAGGCCAGGGTAAAAATCATGTCAAGCAAGGGAAATGACAAATTCCACCAGATAAAAAAGGTGGATAAGCGCGGCGTGATCAACACCCCCGGATACTGTTTAAACGCTTCAATCATCCCGCGTGACCAGCGTTGGCGCTGGCGCGCAAAGCGTTGCAAGGTGGCGGGCACATTGGTAAAGACGCAGGCATCTTCACAATGGCCGATGCGGTAACCGGCGTTTAACATCGCCCAGGTCAGCACGATATCTTCTCCCACGCAGTTGGGCCAGCCGCCCATTTCGTGCAGGGTTTTTTTGCAATATAGGGAAAAAGCGCCTTGCGCCACCAAGGTGCCCTGGTATAGCGATTGCACCCGCTTGATGGCGGCAATGCCATGAAAGTAATCCCATTCCTGGGCTTCGGTCATCCAACTCTCGCGCGAGTTATGCACCAGCACCACCCCCGCTACTGCGCGCGTGTTGTCCGGGTCGTCCAGATAGCGCTCAACCATGTTTTTCAGCGCGTCACGGTAGAGCCAGGAATCGGCATCGAGGGTAATAATCAACTCATGGCTGGCCTGCGCCAAGCCGATGTTAAGTGCGTTGAATTTTCCGCTATTTTTTGGCAGATGGATCACTTTTAGCCAGCTCAAACTTTGCTGCGCCTTATCCAGCAGCGCACCCGTCGCGTCGCCGGAGCCGTCATTGATGACAATCACTTCCATCAGCCCCGGATAATTTTGCCGCGCGATGGCATTGATGGTGACGATCACGCTCGATGCTTCGTTATAGGCAGCAGTCAAGATGGTGATGGGCGGATACACCGCCGGTTTGACGCGCTTGGGCCGAGTATCCATGAGCAGGCTGACAATCAAAAACGCATTCATAAAACCGGGGATGATGGCAATGCCTGCGATGATGATGACTGCCAGCCACAAGCCGATATAATGCGATAAGTCAAGCAACCAGGCGCGGGCAAAATAAATCGAAACCCCCGCCCACAACAGCGCGCAAACCAGTGCAATGGTAAATTTGGCTTTGACCGGGAAATAGATTGGTCCAAATGGTGTGCGCATCGTTAAAATTCATCCAATAGTTGTGCTGCTTATTCCGTTGTCTATTCCGCTGCTTATCCTTGCCTATCTGGGTGATAGCACAAGAATACTTTTTTAATTCATCTTATTGTCTTTTAAGGTAATTGCGTTTTCAGTGTGCCACACTTATCGAAAATTTTCATCCCCTTTTTACATGTATTATCTGCGCGACATGATTTTTGTAGAATTCGCACACTTTGGGTCAGGATATGACCCCGCTTTTACTCAGTCCCCGGTTTTCGCGCTAAAAGGGCGCTTTACGTGACCGGGCGCTTTACGGGACAGCCATATAATTTTCCAGCGGTATCAAGCTATACTCACAGGGTCTGTTTTTGCCCCGGAAAAAATCAAGTCATGAATACCAATCCCAGTGAAGCGCTGCCAGCGCCAGCCTTGCAGCGGGCAGTTGAGCAACTCTACAGCGTTTTCGGGTGCTACCAGGCACCTGAATATCTGCTAAATGTATGTACCGCCTGTTGTATGAATCCGGAATTAGAACTGGAAATGCGGCGCTTGCCATTGCGCCAACTGACGCGG
>CAMBDR010000494.1 GCA_945864765.1 Janthinobacterium lividum
ACGCCGGCAACACCATCTTGAGGTAGCGCGTACTGGTCGGCTTCACCGGGCTTTTACCCGTTTCAACCCAGGCCAGCGTGGCATACACGCCCGCCATATCGCTGCCATTCCCTACTTCCATCGGCGCAAGGGCGGGTGTAATCAAACCCGCTGGTTGACTCTTCGCGCCTGTCGCCAGACTGCTGCACAATTTGAATTCTGCCGCCGCCAGCAAATACACCGCCCATAAATCATCCAACACCAGCCGAATCCCGCCCTTACCCAGATTTGGCATCGCCCATTGAATACTGGCCATTTCTTCCCGCACCCACCTCTCAATGGCCAGCGCCGCCAAGGCGTGCAATACATCACGCAAAGGCTGGGGCCATGGGTTGGAGATGGGTTGGCGCGGCGGTAAGGCGGCCAGCAAACAGGTGAGTAATTCTTCTCCACTGGGTGCCAATTTACAACACAAGGCATAGCAACCTTGCGCCGTAGACGGCCATTCCGGCCAGTTTGATTTGATTGATGTTCGCTGAAAACTGGCGACCAAGCCATACGCTTCCAAACTTTGCCAGCCTGCCTGTTTGGCGTTAACCAAACTATCCTTAAACGTCAGCATGACGGGTGTTTCAGCTTCGGACGCACACGGCTGCAGCACGGATTGCGCCGCCGCTACCTGTTCCGCTGTCTGTCCCGCAATCTGTCCCACTTGCTGCATCGTCATAATGGCCCATCCCGCATGCACTGGCGCATGAAATTTGATGAAGCTTCATTTTATAGGATATTTTTAGTCAAACTCACACTTGGCCACAGGCATATTTCACGGCTCGCCAGCTTTATGCTACCATTCATCGATTCATTTTATTGCCGCGCACCAATCAATCTCACCCCAAAAACCATGAAAAAATTGCTCGCCTTAACGCTACTCATCAGCAGCGCCGCCATTGCCCAGGAAAAGTGGGATTACAAACAAGACGTGGTCTTCGCCGCCACCCATGACCCAAGCATGGTTCACCTGAAAGACGGCCGCAAAATTGAAGTGTTTTACGGCCCCGTGAAATGGGAAGAAGTCAATGCCTGGAAAGCGGGCCGCACCATCAGTATTGCCTACAATCCCAATTCCGGCGTGGTTTTGTTTGACCCCGCCAGCGGCAAAAAGGTGCCGATTTTATCGGGTCTGGCCGAACATCCGGTCGATATCATCTTAAACAAATGCCTGAATGTTGAGACAACCACCGCAGGCATGAACGGCTGCTACGGCGAGAGCATCAAAATGTGGGACAAAGAATTGAATCTGCATTATTCCCAACTACTGGGCGTGCTCGACCCCAAAGGCCGGGAAGACTTGAAGCAAGCACAACGCGCCTGGATTAAATTCCGCGACCTGCAAATCACCGCCATTGGCTCGGTGTATAGCGAGAGCGGCACCATGGGCAGTATCTCCGGCGGCGCGCGAGTAATGCAAATCACCAAGGAGCAAGCACTGCGCCTGAGTAGCATGGTGAACCGCTAAACCAACCGCGCAGCAGATCGCTTGGGCATCACTGCGCCGCCCGGCCCTCAATTGACATGACGATTCGCATACATGGCCGTCACCTGATCCAGCGCTTCCAAAATCCGCTCGCTGGTGGTGGCGATGTTTTTGATGCGCACCTGACGATCCAAATCTTTCTCTTGAATCGCCTGATTCAAAAACAACCATTGGCCGTGCGCCAGACTCAATTCCACTTTGATTTGCGGCGTGGTTTCGCTGGCACTTTCCAAAATTTGCATCGCCTTCACAAACTCTTGGCGCAGCCCTTCCAGCTCGTCGCTGGAAACCACCAAAGACCATTCTCGCGCTTGCGCCAACATGGCGATTTTTTGCGATAACATGCGCTCGCGCCCGGCAATATTCACCAGGCGCGCCAGGTTTTTACCAGAATACAACTGAAACTGTTTGGTTGCCAACTCAGCCTGCGCCAGAAGATCGTCACTTGCTTGCAACACCGCCTTGGCGTTTTGCACCGTCATGGTGCCATCTTGCACCCTGGCTTTCAAAACGCGCCATTTTTGTTCGATACGAACATACAGGTCACTAATCAGCGGCGTTGGCGCAAAAGCCTTTAATTCGACCAGACTCTGGTCAATGCTGGCGACCGATTCGGCCAACACTTTGCGCGACAAACGATTCTCCCCCATCAAACCAATTTGAATATAGGCTTTGGCTACCCGCTGCGATAGCATGCGCTGACGGCCCGCTTTGTTGATCGCTTCTTCAATCGTGGTAATGGCCGCATTGGCGACAAAACACCATAACAGCAAAAATAGAACGCTGCAACTTCGAAATAATTTCAATGAAAAGATAGCATTAATCATAATAACCCCTCATAAAAGATGGAGACAGTTCCCCACAATGATGAAAAAGCAAATTCTATGCCGTGCCATGTCATTGACTTTTTCAATACTCAATATCTTATTTTTAATATTTATCGCATTGAAATACATGTATTAAAATTACGATATATTCCATTTATACAATTAATTCTACCGCAATCTGCCGCACATTGAACGCACAGGTTTGGTGCGAATTCCCAGCCATGCCGGATGTTTACTGGGAAATTCGAGACAGAATTGCTGACTTTTTCACGCAAATAAGAACAAACTTAAGATTCTGCTTGACCGCAAGTGAAAAATCAAGGATAAAGGCTAGATGCCTGACCTGCCTGATTGCAGTAGAGCGTAAAACAAGTAGCGATTTTGTTAGTGACATTTTTTCGAACCACATTTCTGACCTTGGTCTTGGTTCGTGTTTGATATTTTGAGAGGAAGTAAAATGACTTTGGGTACAGTTAAGTGGTTCAATGACAGCAAAGGCTTCGGTTTTATTACGCCTGATGGCGGTGGTGAAGATTTGTTCGCACATTTCTCGGCAATCAATATGCCGGGTTTCAAAACGCTGAAAGAAGGCCAAAAGGTTTCTTTTGACGTGACGACCGGTCAAAAGGGCAAGCAAGCCAGCAATATTCAAGCTGCGTAAAGCATCACGCGCCATGACCAAAAAAACCCGCTCTGGCGGGTTTTTTTACGTCGGTATAATCCGGGAGCGATGGAGTGATGCGGCCTTACAGGGGGTGGCCTGCCCAACAGGAATCGAACCTGTGACCCCGAGCTTAGAAGGCTCGTGCTCTATCCGGCTGAGCTATGGGCAGATGGATGAAAATATGACGCATAAAATATGCCACATAAACTATGCAGCACAAAAGGAAAAGCGGGCTGTCATTTCTGACAGCCCGCTTATAATTGGTCGGAGTACAAGGATTCGAACCTTGGACCCCCTGGTCCCAAACCAGGTGCGCTACCGGGCTGCGCTACACTCCGAAGTAAAAAATTATACTAGGCCCTCAAAAGTCTGTCAAGTGATCCGGCGAATTTCACCGTATTCTTGGATTCCTGTTGTTTATCGCATCAATTTATCGCATCAATTTATCTCACTGCGGGATAAACGGTGCGGTAAGGTGCTGCAAGTGGTTCACCAATAAACAAACCCTGAGCGGGCCAGGCCACACTCTTCCAATACGCTTCAATCGCGGTTTCGCCATTCAAATAATGCTGCAACAGCACCGTCGGATGGGGAAACTTTTGCCAGAAATTGCAAGGTTCCGATACTGTACCATAACTCGCCGTCGCTCCCGCGTTGAGCCAGCGCAAACTACTCATTTGCGTGCTTTCCAGCAAATCGCCACCGAAAGAGGTTAAATGATCGGCCAGCGCACCCGGCAAAAAATTCACGCTTTCCAGCTTGTTGACTTGCGCGGCACCCAATTGATACAGTATCACATCCTGTGCGCCAGCCAGGAAGTCGGCTTGCACATGGCGTATCGTCAGTTTTTTGTCAGACACCACGCCCGGCGGAGGGAAAAAAGCCGCACGGCTATTGCGCTTGGTGTCGCTGGTATGCACAAAATAAGCCGAAGCGGGCGTTATCCTGAAACCACTGGCCACGCCATGGTCAATAATGGCCTTGGCTTGTTCAACGCTTTCTGTGGGCAACAACATCGAAGGCCGAAAGCCGATTTGTTTGAACGGTTGGCTAATATTGGAATTGTAGTAGCGGCTGGGCCTGCTGGCAGCGCAACTGTCTTTACATAGCGCCGCGTCAAAGCCCAGACTCAACGCCGAGGTGATGGATTGACACTCGACCGCATAAGGTGAACTCCAGACCAGCAAAATGGCTTCAATATGGGGCATTAATTGAATCGAAATATTACGCTGCAATTTGCGGAAGGCATCGGCGGTCAAGCGATGCGGCTTCACTGGCAAAACCACATGCACGATGTTTTGCTCCGGGATCTGGCGCACCTTTTGATAGTATTGCGCCACCGCCACACTATTGGGGTCGTCGTCATTCACCACCACCGCCAAATTATTGCCACTTAACTGAAATGGCGTCGGCAC
>CAMBDR010000495.1 GCA_945864765.1 Janthinobacterium lividum
TTACCATGCTCAACGCACCGTAGAGCGCGCGCCCGGCTCCTCAACAATGATCACACGGATCGAAACAACTATAGCCTATTTCGTCGCCAGGTTCGACACAATTCAGGTTAGTGAATCGCTTCACGGACGGGTTAATCTTTCGCACTATAGCGTATTTTGTGGCAATACTGACTAAATTTGCCGCGATTTTACATTTGGCAAGGGGCCGCAATCGGACAACAAGGCAGGTTAATTCAGAGGCAATGCGCTGCATGCTCCGGAATTTGATGTTAATATTCCCACCTATGTCAACCCGGAGCGCAACATGCCACCCCTCGCCCATCCCCATTCCCATTCCCAAGCCCTGTACGCCTTGCAAGATGCCGTGTTCGCCCTGCTGGCCCAGATGCAAGACCCGCAATTCGCCGCCGCCAAGCTGTGTGGTGGAACCGCCCTTGCGCGGTTTTGGCTGCACCACCGCGTCTCCTGGGATCTCGATTTTTTCTTGCCGGAAGGCTTCAACGCCACCAGGCTGGCCAGCGCCATCAAGTCGGCCGGCATCAAGCTGACGGTGCTCGATTTGGTGGATGGCCTCAAAATTGCCAACCAGCTTCACGGCACCGTCAGCCACAACGGCAGCGATTTGAAGGTGTCCTTCATCGAAGACGCCTATTACGACCTTTATCCGGCGCTGGAACGGCAACTTGGCGGCGTGCCGGTCAAAACCGAGCCGATTGAAGGCTTGTACCACCGCAAGCTCAGAACCGTTTCCGGCCACGTCGCCGATGGCGAACAGCCCGATGGCGGCAGGCAGGCCGCGCGCGACCTGTTCGATCTGTATGTGCTGTCCCGCGCCCACAGCCCGATTCTGGAATTCATGCAAACCCTGCCTTACGAGTTCCCGAAAGCCGCGTTCTGCAACGGCATCGCCAGCATGCCCTGGTTCGACCTGATGCAGGAACTGGGGGAGATCGACGCCGATGCGCGCTGGCATGCGGCCAAAGACATCGAATTTCTGCAAAACGCCTTGTTCGATGCCATTGGCGCAACCACGCTTGCACAGCCGTCGGAGGATGAACCAACGCCAGCGCCGGACACAGCGCCCACTTCCGCCTTGCAAAATGGACTGGAAACGCAAAAAGAGGCAGCACAATGACCGAGCCAGCCAACTGGCCCGAGGTGGCCAAGCGCACCTTCTGGGACCGCACCGTCCCGTTCGACGCCTGGCACGCTGGCGTTGCTGCTGGCCATCGTTCCTATCTGCCGCAATCAGTCAAAACCATGCCACCGGAACAGTTCATCCGCTTCTTTGGCATGCAGCAGTTTAAGTCGGCCTGGCCCGCGATGCGCACTGGCCTGAAACCGGAGGAATTGCGCGGTGCCGCCATGCTGGACCGCTTGTGGAGCCGCCTTGTTTCCGGCACCTGGAACCTGAAACCCGTGCTCGATCCGGAAACCTTGCCCAGTCGCCAGCGCGAATGCCTGCTGGCGGCAGTACGGGCACCGGGCATCACCCAATATGCGTTGTCCAAAGCGCTGGGGATGCAATACAAACAGGTGCATGACAGCATCAAAAAGTTTCAGGCGCTGGGCTTGTTCAAGCTGGTGCCGCAGAAGGGGGATGCCAGAGGCCGCTTGCACATCTACCCTTGCTGAGCACGTGCCAAAAAAGTCTGGCCAACCCCGCCCATGAGTGCATTTGCGGGGCATCTGGCAGCATGATCCACTTGCCAAAGAGGCTTAATCGGCGCGCCTTGTGCCAGCCTCCGGTGCCCGGATGCGCCCCATGACTACCAGGAGGCGCAAGCCCAGCCCCAACGTGCTACAGGCCAGCGCCAGCACCACCCCGGCCCAGTAGCCACCCAAACCCGCCAGCGACGCAACCGGGCCCAGGCGACCCAGCACAAACGCCAGCGGCAAGCCAATGGCCCAATAAGACGCCACGGTGATCAGAAAAATGGCGCGGTTGTCTTCATACCCGCGCAACACCGCCGCCAACACGGTTTGCAAGCCGTCGCAAAGCTGCATCGCCATGGCAAATGCGAGTACGCCGATTGCTTTGCCAACAATGCCAGCATTCGGAGTGTACAGCGCCAAAACCGATTGATCAAACCAAAGCAGTACGGCTGACAACGCGCACGATAAACCAAGCCACAACAAAACCCCGGTTTTGGCCACGGCAGCGGCGTTGGGTTTATCGTGGGTGCCAACATATTGCGCAACCCGCACCGTGACAATGCTACCCAAGGCGCAGGGCAAGGTGTAAATCAGCGCGCACAGATTGATCAAAATCCCATGCGCGGCCACGCTGGCGGTATCCAGACCAGCAATCATTAAGCCCACCGCGTCGAGCAGCAACACTTCGGCAAAAAAAGCCAGCGCAATCGGCGCACCGATTTTGAGCAACATAATCAACACCGCACGCTCCGGCATGACATGCAGCCGTAAAATCGGCAAGCGGCGAAACTTGGGCTGGCGCGCCAGATACAGGCCCAATCCCAGTCCACAAAACCAGTTGACGGCGGCAAAAGCGATACCACAACCAAGCGCGCCCAGCGCGGGTAAGCCAAACCAGCCTTGGGCCAGTATGAAACTTAAGGGAATGTTCAGCGCCAAGCCAGCCAGCCCGATTTGCATGCCCGAACGCGTGTCACCCGTTGCCTGCGCAATATTGCGAAAGGTAAAAAACAGCAAAATACCGGGCGCGCCTGCCGCCAAGGCCAACAGGTATTGAGCGGTCATGGCGCGCACCTCCGCCGCCATGCCCAGCAAATACAGAAATGGCCGTAGCGAGATGATGGCCAGCGCAATCAGCAAGGATAGCCCGAGCGCCAGCCACACCCCCTGGTGGATGAACTTGACGGTCTGTGCGTCGTCCTGGCGCGCATGGGCAGCGGCGATGCGCGGCACGATGCTTTGCATGGTGCCCGAGCCAAACACAAAAACCGGAAACCAAACGCTGCCGCCAATGGCCAGCGTGGCCATGTCGGCCGGGCTGATGCTGCCGACAATCGCAATATCGATCACACTCATCAAAGTGCGCGCCAGTTGGCCAATCAGCAGCGGTAGCGCCAGCAGGATCAAGGCTTTCAGATGGTTGGGCGTAGCGTTCATGGGGCGCTTTCCTGGTTTGGGGTGGCAGGGGTGGCGGGGGCCAAGTCGGTAACATCACGCAATTCAGTCGAACATGCTGCGATCATGCGGCCCAGGGTTTGCACATGGGGCGCTGTTAACATGCTGAAATGGCTACCGCCCACCACTTCACCGGGGGTGCCGTAGATTGGCACGCTCTCCGCTTGCGCGGCGGCGTCGGCCCAAATGACTTGTAAGCGCGCCCGTAGCCTGGGCGCTGCAAAGCCGCTTAGCATGGCCAGATGCCGGGCGGTGGCTTCCATTTGTGCTGCCAGATGCGCCATTAGCTCTGGTGTGATGTTGGTGACATCAAGCCATTTTTGCAACAGCGTTATGGCCAGCGCTTGATGCGCGGCTTGGAACAGGTCGGCAATGCTCAGGTGGTGCTGTGCCAATTCCCCTTCCAGCGCCTGCAAATTATCTGCGCCAATCGATGCACCGCGTAACGCAGCCAGCATGGTGCGTGCCGCTTCGCGCTGCAATTGCGCCGGGGATTGCAGCTCCTCGTCCGGGATGGGCCAGGTATCGAGCAAGCATACCTGGGCTACCACCTGTCCTTGCGCTTCCAGTTGCGCCGCCAGCGCCAAGGCGAACAAGCCGCCACTGGACCAGCCCAGCAAGCGGTAAGGCCCGTGCGCCTGGGTCTGGCGGATGGCTTGGCAATACGCTGCAACCAGCGCCGCCAAGGAATCAAAACGCTGGGGCAAACCGGCCATTTCCGGCGACTGGATGGCATGCACAGTCTGGCCCAGGACTTGCGCCAATTGCTGATAAACCACGATTTGGCCGCCGACCGGGTGAATGCAAAACCATCCCGCGCCCGGGCTTTGATCCTGGCCTTGAGCTTGCCTTTGAGCTTGCCTTTGAGCTTGCCTTTGAGCATGGCTTAGGCCCAGCGTAAGCACCAGCGAGCGGCGCTCACCTCGCGCCGCAATCACGGCGGCCAAACGCGCTACTGTGGGCGCGCTGAAAATGGTGGCCAGCGGCAGCGCAACATGCAAGCGCTGCTGCACGGCATGAACCAGTTTGATGCACAGCAGCGAATGGCCACCGAGTTCAAAAAAGTTATCATGGACACTCACCTGTTCCAGCTTCAAAATTTCACCCCAGATTGCGGCCAGCGCGGCTTCGGTGGCATTGGCGGGTGCCACATGGTTCTGTGCCGGGCGCGTCAGGTCTGGCGGCGGCAAGGCTTTGCGGTCAAGTTTGCCGTTGCCAGTTAAGGGCAAACGCGCCAGCGCCACAAAATGTGCGGGGATCATGTAGTCCGGCAGGCTGCGTGCCAGCATGGCGCGCA
>CAMBDR010000496.1 GCA_945864765.1 Janthinobacterium lividum
GCCAGGTATCGGGCCAGCCGTGGATCATGACGATGGTGTGTTCCCCATCGCCTTCGATATGGATATCAATCTCGTCAATGCGTAGGCTCGGCGTCATTTGTACAACCTTGTGGTTTGAAATGGAAGTGCCGATATTACACGAATTTGCTTTAACTTTGATTACTCATACCGCAAACAATCCACCGGCAACAATTTCGAAGCCCGCCGTGCCGGATAAAAGCCAAAAAACACCCCCACCAGACTGGAAAAGCCACAAGCCACAATCACCGCATTGGCCGTAATAAACACATCAAACTGGCCCGTTGAGGTCACCGCTGCCGCAGCCGCCGTGGCCAGCAAAATCCCCACAATCCCGCCTACCAGACATATCACCACCGCTTCGGTCAAAAATTGCAGCAGTACATCACGCGGTTTGGCCCCAATGGCCATGCGGATGCCGATTTCTCTGGTGCGCTCGGTCACCGATACCAACATGATATTCATGATCCCGATCCCACCCACAATCAGCGAAATCGCACCAATCAAGCCGAGCAGGGCGGCGATACCGCCACTGATCTTTTTCGCCGTTTCCGCAAACGAAGCCAGATTTTCGATATGGAAGTCGTCCGGTTCGTCCAGCTTGATGTGGTGCCGATCACGCATGGTTTCATTGATGTCGGCAATCGCATCCTGCAGGTTTTGCCCGGATTTGCCCTGCGCTATCACATAATGCACATTGTCAGGAAAGGCCATGCGGATCAGGTTGGCACGGGCGGCGGTAATCGGCACCAACACCATATCGGCCAAATCGCCCCCATCCACCTGCTTGCCTTCACCATACAATACACCCACCACTTGAAAGGCCACATTTTCGATGCGAATGTATTTGCCCAGCGGATCTTGTTTGTAAAAAAATTGATCAGCAACCCTGCGCCCGACCACCACCATGCGCGCCGCCGAGCGGATGTCGGATTCGCTGAAGCCACTACCTTTTTCCAGCTTCCAATTTCGAATCTTAAACATCGCCGGGGTCACCGCATGTACCGTGCTGGTCGAGGTTTCATTGCCTACCGAGAGCTTGAAGCCACCCTGCAAGGCGGGCGCAGCACCCGTCAAACTGGGTAGGGCGTTGAGTGCTTCGGCGTCTTGCAAGGTGAGCGAGGGGGCGGCACCTGCGCGGGCGCGGCGCTCTGATGCGCGATCACCACCCGGCAACACAAACAACATATTGGTGCCCAGTTGCTCCAATTCTTTGCTGATAAAACGCTGCATGCTGTCGCCCAAGGCGAGTAACATCACCACCGAGGTAATGCCGATGATAATGCCCAGCATGGTTAATACGGTGCGCAAGCGGTTCGAATTCATCGAGCGGAATGCTTCTACTATCACCTGTAGCAAATTCATGTTGGCTCCTGTGCGTGCATTTCGACCGAGTGTTGCGAGTGTTGCGTGTGTTGCGTATGTGGTTCGTGGCTTTGGGCCAATTGGCGCAAGCCTTCGGCCGACGGGCCATCGTACAATACCCGGCCATCTTTCAGGCGCACCAGTCGGCGGCTATAGGCGGCAATGTCGGGTTCGTGCGTGACCAATAAAATCGTAATGCCAGTTTCTTGATTGAGTTTTTGAAACGAGGTCATGATGTCGATACTGGTTTGGGTGTCCAGATTGCCCGTTGGTTCATCGGCTAAAATCAGCGGTGGGTCGCCCACCAGCGCGCGCGCAATCGCCACCCTTTGCTGTTGCCCACCCGAGAGTTGATTCGGAGTGCGCTTGGCAAAGTCTTTCAAACCCACGCGCTCCAATTCGATCAAGGCTTTGGCATGCGCTTTGCCACGCGAGACGCCGGCGTAAATTAAAGGCAGTGCCACGTTTTCAGCCACACTCATGCGCTTGATCAGGTTGAAACTTTGAAACACAAAGCCGATGGTGCGATTGCGTATCGTTGCCAGCTCGGCGCGCGAGAGTGAGAGCGTATCCACATTGTTTAATAAATAGGTGCCGCCCGTGGCTTGATCCAGGCAACCCAGGATATTCATCAAAGTCGATTTCCCGGAACCGGATTGCCCCATCACGGCCAAAAAATCACCACGTGGCACGGCCAGATCGACCCCAAACAAAACCTGGGTTTCAACACTGCCCGAAAAATAGCTTTTGGTAACGTGGCGAATATCAATCAGGTTGCCTGTTGGTTTGGATGCGGGCTTATCGATAACCGGCTTCATTTGGCACTGCCTTCATTGTCGCTGATAATGGCGCGGGTAACCACTTTATCGCCCTGTTTCAAATCACCCGATAACACCTCGGTATAGCGGAAATTGGATAAGCCAATTTTAATATCGACGGCTTTCGCCTGGTTTTTATCATCCAGTTTGTAAATCTTAAACGAGCGGGTGGTATCGTTTTTGCTGCGAAATGAGAGATCATCGCCATCGTTGGGCGGGGGAATGTTGGCCTCGGCACTCGCGCTTACACTCGAACTCGCGCTGGCACTGCCTTTTTTATCCTTCAGTTTCTTGGCTTCACGTTCGATTTCTTCATCACTCAGGCGAAAGCGCAGAGCGGCGGTGGGGATGCGCAGTACGTTTTGGCGGTTACCCACCACCAGCCGCACTTGCGCGGTCATGCCGGGTTTGAGCAATTGCTCTTTGTTTTCAACATCCAGTACCACGTTGTAGGTCACCACGTTTTGTACCACATTGGCAGCCAGACGGAACTGGCGCATACGGGCATCGAATTCTTTGTCCTGGTAGGCATCGACCACAAAGCGCGCCAATTGGCCCTCTTTAAGTGAGCCAATGTCCGCTTCCGAGACATTGGTGTCGATTTGCATCTTGGTTAAGTCTTGTGCGATCTGGAATAAATTGGGGGTGGAGAAGGACGCCGCCACGGTTTGGCCAAGATCAATGGTGCGTTTGATGATGATGCCATCAATCGGCGCACGGATTACGCTATTGTCAAGGTCAGCCTGGGTGCGCGCCAATTGGGCTTGCGAGAGTTTGACATTGGCTTTGGCCACATCGAGTTCACGCCTTGCCTGATCCAGTGCCAGGCCGGATACATAATTTTGCGCCACCAGCTTTTGATTGCGCTCAAAATTGGCTTCGGCCAGGCGCATTGAGGCTTGGGCTGAGGCTAAGCTCGCTTCACTTTGGCGAATTTGTGCGTTAAAAATGGTCGGATCGAGTTTGAGCAAGACTTGCCCTTTTTTAACGTGATCGTTGAAATCGGCCTTTAACTCAGCCACCGTGCCGGAAACCTGGGAGCCAACATTAATTAACGCTACCGGGTTAATGGTGCCGGTGGCGGTGACGGTTTGGGTTAAATTACCACGGTCAACCACGCTGCTGCGATATTTGGATTCGGGGATTTTTTCGGCTTGTTTGCTCTTGTTGTAATAAAAGCCGCCTGCGCCAACTGCCAGGGCAAGGCCAATGGCGACAAATACGCGTGTTTTAGTAAAAATAGTCATTGTTTTGGCTTCGTGTGGGTGTGTTAATTAATAGTGGTGGTAAATATCGCTTGCGTTTGGTGGCGATAGTCTACTGGAAAGACTGCATCGTATCAAAAAGTTGCGCTGTTTGTGGCTTTTTGCGATGGATTGCAAAAATTAAGGTTTGATTTGCCGTTTTGTCCGCTTCACCACAAGCTTTGATACGGTAAAGACGATGTGGATGCAGTAGAATTGTTTCAGTTGTTGGATACAGGGAGACTGGGATGCAAGTTGAAAATCTTTCCATCTTGATTGCGGAATGCGAAGAAACAATGCGTTCTGCCTTGGTGGTGCAGTTGCAAAAAACGGGCTTTGGCCGAGTCTTGGCCGCGCAAGACGGGGAGCAAGCGTTAGCCTTGATGCGCACCGAGAAAGTGGACATGGTGGTGGCCGAGCTGAATATTCCCAAATTGGACGGTTTGGCCTTGCTCGAAGTGATGCGCATGGACCCGCAGTTAAAGCATATTGGCTTTGTGTTAATGTCGTGCGTGTTGGATCGCCAATCGGCACAGCAGGCGATCCGACTGGGCATTGGTGACTTATTGGTGAAACCATTTTCTACCCGTAATTTGTACCAGCGCATGGTGGCGGTGTTAAAGAAAGAACATCCATCCGACGCGCTCTCCAATAAAGCCGCAGAAGAGCGCGGCACGATTTTGGTGGTGGACGATACGCCCGATAATTTACAGGTTTTGGCCAATTTATTTCGCGATCAATTCAAGGTGAAAGTCGCCAATACCGGGGTCAAGGCGCTGGAAATATGTCAATCTGACGCGCCGCCCGATTTGGTTTTGCTTGATGTGATGATGCCGGGCATGGATGGTTTTGAAGTGGCCTCGCGTTTGCGTCAACATCATGCTTCGGCTATGATGCCGATTATTTTTGTCAGTGCCGT
>CAMBDR010000497.1 GCA_945864765.1 Janthinobacterium lividum
CCCGCTCTGCGGTGCGGTGTAAAAGCGGGTTTCGCGCCAGGCCAGATCGGCTTGTTCGAGCTGCTCGCTAAAGACTTTGATGTCGGCGGTTTTGGGCACCTCGGGTATCAGATCCGCCCCCACCGAATTGGCCACCCGCGCATAGGCCGATTGCAAGGCAGCCAGAGATGAATAGCGCTGCATTTCAGATAAGGCCGATTTAACTTCCACCCGAATCACTTCCATTTCTGATTCGGCACTGGCTTTGGCCTGAGCGCGCACGATTTTCTCGATGCGCGCATCGACTTCTGCGCCTTGCACGCTGAGCAAATAGTCTTCATGCGCTTCCTGGTAGCGGCGCGCTGCAATCCGCACCTGGGTCAACACCGCCATGCCCAGCGCGGCGCGCCGGGTGTCGTCCAATTGGGCTTGCACTTCGGCATTGCGTTTTTGGGTCGGGTAGGAGAAAGCACGCAGCAAGTTAAAGGAAACGGTGCCGGTGGCTTCACTCCAACTGTTGTGGAACAGGAATTTATTACTGTCGTGATTGTTGGAGAAGTTCAAATCAAGCCCGGGCAACAGTGACAGCATGGCGCGGCGCGCGTCCAGTACCGAAATCTTTTTACGGTAATCTTCTTCGCGCAATTCGGGGCGGTTTTTAAGCGCCGCCAAATCCATGGCATCCAAGTCATTCATCGGTTGCAGGGTGAGCGCTTCTTTTTCCTGGCCGCTGCTGGTGAGTTTAAATTGGGTGCCGGGGCGCACATTGATCAGTGCGGCCAATTCGGTTTGGGCCAAAATCAAATCCTGCCGCCGCACCACAATTTGCTGGTGCAAATCCAATAATGAACGCTGGTAGGCCAGGGCCAACAAGGGTGGCACCAGGCGATCTTTTTCCATCTTTTCGCTACGCGCCGTCATTTCTTTGACCCGGGTCATCATGCCATCCAGACGCGGCAGCGCCTGTTGTGCGCCGTAAGCGCGCCAAAAGGCTTGGCGCACGTCTTGCGAAATATTTTGCACCACTTTGCGCTTGCGCTCTTCGGCAATCAGGACTTGATTGGCTTGTTGCTGGGCGCGCACATAGGAAACGCCAAAATCGAGCACATTCCACGCCAAAACCGCATTGGCGGTATTGCGGTTGCGCTCTTGGCCGCCGGTGAACGAGCGGTTTTCCACGCCAGTGGCCAAATCCACCGAGCGCGAACCGGCGTCGTTGCTGCGCGCGGCATAGCCTGCGGAAAGCGTTAAACGCGGCAACATATCAAACTTGGTCACATCCAGTTGCGATGAGGCCATGGTTTGTTCCATGGCGCGCAGGCGATAGTCAAAATTGTATTTGAGTGCGCGTGCAAAGGCTTCATGCAGGCTCAGTTCGCCGTTGATCGGTTCCACGTCCTTGAACAGGGTTTGCAAATCTTGCTCGACTCTGGTTTGGCGTTCCGCATCGCCTATGGGTTGCGGTATGACGCTACAGCCGCCCATGGTCAGCAACAAGGCAGCAACAGGCAGCAGGCGCAATGGTTTGGTCAGTTTCAATCTGGTAGCCAATTTTTTCCCCTCGATATTAGTCATGATTAATCAGTCACCCTTCATTATTCGTCATTCATTAATGCGACAGCGGGTGTCGCTTCGCGGCTTTGCTGCAGCAACATTAACTGTTGCAGTGTGGCGTGGCCGTTGCTGTTAAAGCGCATGGATTCCCGATGCAGTTGTTGTGACAGCGATTGGGATAGCCCCGCACCAGACTGGCTACCATTGGCTTGATCCGCATCAGAAAAGACCACGAGGTCAGTCATATCGGAAACTTCAGAAACTTCAGAAACTTCGGAAACTTCAGAAGCTTCCGGACCGAAAGTGTCATCGCCCGGGTTCAACAGAATCGGTTTGGTTCCGAACAAGCCCAATGCTGCCAAAACCTGATGGCCGGGCAACTTGCTTTGTGGCTTGACCGGTGCATCTTTGCCTTCGGCTGCGGGTTTGGCATTATTGACTTTAAAGGTGACCGTGGCTTCATTGCCCTTGCTGTCGCGGGCAATGATACGGATTTCGATCACCTCCGGTGCATCCTTGGGTGGCGTGCCCGAGAAGGTGCCGGTGGCCGGATCAAACTTTAGCCAGGATGGTAAGGATTGCTCGGTCTTGCCAGTGACCATCACCGCGTTCACGGTCACTTGCGAACCATTGGCAGCAAGAAAGGTGTCGGGTGGTAAAACCAGCGACAGGCTTTGGCCGGATGCCAGGGTAATATCGGATGGTGCGCGGTTGGTGACGATATCGGTGACGGTATTGGAGCGTGTCACGCTGCTGGTCGTACTGGCTGGCGCTGGTGTGCTGCCTGTCGCGGTGCCGGCATCGCTCCTGGTTGGTGCCGATGGTGCAGGTGTCGCAGGCGCGGATACCACTGGTGCAGCGGGTGGCGCTGCGGCGGGTGTCGTTGGCGTTGGTGCCGGCGTTGGCTCAGGACTGGCCGTGCGGCTCACAGGCGCGTTGGACGAACTGGCTACCGTATCCGA
The DNA here is from genome assembly GCA_945864765.1 of Janthinobacterium lividum. Taxonomy (GTDB): domain Bacteria; phylum Pseudomonadota; class Gammaproteobacteria; order Burkholderiales; family Burkholderiaceae_D; genus CAMBDR01. The sequence goes on from CAMBDR010000497.1 coordinate 2,496, forward strand.
CACCGGCGTATTGCTGTTGCTCAAATTAATCGTGGTGCTACCTGCGGCCCCGCTGACGGGTGGTGTCGCCACATCAACCGGAGCCGGGGTGACATGCGGCACCGGCGTTGGCGCTGGCGTCGGTGTGGGGTTGTTGCGCGGGGTCGGTGGGGTCACGGTAATCGTGGTCGCTGCCGATACTGCGCTGACATTACCCGCCACATCGGTCGCAGTGGCGGTAAATTGGTGGCTGCCCGCAGTGGTATTCACACCCGATATGGTCCAGTTGCCAGCCGGGTTGACGGTATCCGTGCCCACTACCACACCATCGTTGGAGAGGGTGATGGTGCTGCCATTTTCGCCATTGGTGCCGCGCAAAACCAGATTACCGGAAGTGCTGTCGGTGCCGCCATCGGCCAAACGCGGGCCGGGTGGCACATCAGGTGCTTTGGTATCGATGGTGACGGCCAGCGCGCCGGATACCGGGCTGATATTGCCCGCCCCATCCACCACCCGTGCCGCAATTTGATGCACGCCGTCAGCCAGGGCATTGGCGAGCGTCACGCTCCATTTGCCACTGGCATCGGCTTTGGTGCTACCCACGACGGTTGTGCCATCGAGCAAGGTGACGCTGCTATTGGCTTCTGCCGTGCCGGTAAATTGTGGCCGGTTGACATTGGTGATGTTGTCGCTGTTGGAGCTGCCGCTGTCGCTGGCCGCAACCAAAACCGGCACGCTGGAAGCGGACGGCGGCTGGGTATCGAGACTAATGGCCAGTGAGCTGGCCGCGAGGTTGTTATTGGCAAAGGCATCGGTAAAGCTATTGGCGGCCACCGCAATTTGAGCATTCGCAGTTTGAGCGGGGCTGGCGGTAAAGGTGGCGCTATATTTGCTGCCGCTACCGCTAAAGTTGGAGAGTACCCCACCGCTGACCGCAACATCGCTGGCCGTAAAATTGCTGGTCGATTCGGACAGAGCAAAGGTCAGAGTCGCCGTTTCATTGGCCCCCAATGCGCCTTTATCGCTGGTGATGGTGATGGTGGGCGCGATCAAATCGCTGGCCAGGGTGATATTGGCTGCTAGTGTATTGGCATTACCTTGCGTATCACTGAAACTGCCCTGATCGATGCTGATCATGATATCGCCCGCCGTATTGGCCGTGGGCGTGAAATCGGCCTGGTAGCTGCTGCCGCTGCCACGGAAATTACTCAGCGAGCCGCCGCTGATGTGAATATCGCTGGCCGTGAAATTAGTCGAGCTTTCGGACAGGGTGAAGCTTAAGGTAGCAGTTTCACCGATATGCAACACGCTGTCGTTGCTGCTGATGGTAACGCTCGGGGCCTGGGTATCCACTTCCAATGTAATCGGGGTGGCGCTAGCACTGGTGTTGCCGGCCAGATCGGTAAACGCCGAGGCGGCCACGCTGATTGCCGCCGGGGTGGTGCTGGCGTCGGTAGGCGTAAAGGTGGCGGTGTAGCTGGTGCCGCTGCCGCTGAAATTGGAGAGCGTACCACCCGCCACGCTGACACTGGCGGCGTTAAAGCTGGCCGATGGCTCGGACAGCGTAAAGGTCAGGGTGGCGGTTTGACCGGAACCCACCTTGCTGACGTTGCTGCTGATGCTGATATTCGGTGCCACGGTATCGATGGCATACGCCGCTGAGCTGGTGCTGCCAAGGCCGGTATTGTCTGTCGCATTTTTGTAGCCCGTGTTATTGAGCACGATTTTGTTGCCACCAGCCTCCACATTCGAATTCGGGGTCAGGGTGGCAGTCCAGGTGATGCCGCCGTCGCCGCTGGCAAGGTTGGATAAGCTCCCCTTATCGACGGTAAAGTCGGCCAGCTCCAGCCCGGTTACGGCTTGCGAGAAGGTAACGGTTACCTTT
>CAMBDR010000498.1 GCA_945864765.1 Janthinobacterium lividum
CACCCCACAGCAATGGCTGTTATTGCTGCTGGCACAAAACGGCCTGGTCCAATTTAGCAGCGCACAGCAAAATCCCGCGCTGGACCTGCTGCCCTGTGCCACCGGGTTTGACCCGTATCAAAAACCCGACCTGAGCGCACCGATGTGGAAGATTTCGCGCTTTAGCCATATCCATCACGAGCAAGGCCAATGGCGCTTGCGCAACCCGGTGGCCCTGTCCAGCCTCATCATTCATGATCCGGCCCTGTTGGGGCTGTTGTTTCAATTGGGCCAGGCGAGCTGCCAGCGCGACTTCAAATTGCCCGAGGCCCTGGCCGAACAGGCCGACGCCATTTTCAGCATGCTGGTGTGGGCCAGCATCATTGAGCCATGCAACGACCAAGGCATTAGCGCCGAAGAAACCGACCCGATACGGCAGCAGTGGGAATTTCATGATTTGCTGTTTCACGCCAGCACGCGCCCCGGCCGCAGCGAGCAAGCCCACGGCCCGACGTTTCGTTTCAAGGACAGCCTGCCGCCCCCGCCTGCGATTAAGCCCCACAACTGGACGCGTGAGGTGTTAAACTTGCCCAGCCCGAATTTGCAGGAACTGTTCTTTCGCGACATGCCACTCACGGCAGCGCTGGAGTCACGCCATTCCACCCGCCAGCACAGCCCTTTGCCCTTAACCGTGGAGCAGCTTGGCCATTTTCTCTACCGCACCGCGCGCAATCGGCAAGTGCTGCCGCATACACAGCTTGATGATGCACCAGCCAAAGCGCGTGGCAAGGATGAAGCCAAGGACGAAGCAGCGATCACCGCCGTTGGCCGCCCCTACCCCAATTGCGGCGCGGTGTATGAGCAGGAATTTTACGTAACCCTCAATGCGTGCGTCGGCGTGCGGCGCGGCATGTATTATTTCGACCCGCAACATCACCGCCTGTGCCTGATAGCCGAACCTGGCCCGGCGCTGGAAGGCTTGCTGGACGATGCCTGTCTGGCCAGCGGTGGCCAGTACCGCCCGCAAATTTTATTGACCATTGCCAGCCGTTTCAATCGCAGCAATTGGAAATACAGCGGCCTGAGTTACGCGGCGCAGTTGAAAAACATTGGCGCAATTTACCAAACCATGTATCTGGTCGCCACTGCCATGAATATTGCGGGCTGCGCCCTTGCCATGGGTAATACCGAGCGCTTCCGCCAAATCACCGGGCTCGATTATTTGGCCGAAGGCTCGGTTGGCGAGTTTATGCTGGGTCGCCCACTGGCTTAACCAGGGCAAGCGGGATGCGCTCCAACAAACCACCGCCCCGACGTGCAGTCCCCGAAAGTTGATCATCTGCGCGCTGTCAACCTCAGTTTCACGGACAGGGATCAAGGCGCCTATGTTTCGCTGTCAGGCCACGGCGAAATCGATACCGACCGTGCGCGCATCCAGAGCTTGTGGCGCGTGTTCGCCAAGCCGTGGTTTCCTGATGGTCCGGACTCAAGCAACCTGGCGCTGCTGAAGTTCATTCCGGATACCGCCGACTATTGGGATGGACCCAGCAGCAAGATGGTGCGGGCGTTCGGGATGATAGCTTCCGTCATCGCGGGCAAGCCCGTGGCGCTGGGCGAGCATGGATCGCTCAGCGCCTTGGCAGCTACGTCCGTTTCACGTACCGCCTGTGGCGGAAGGATTGATCTTGATAGTGGCAACGCTGGGCATCAGTTTTCTGGCTTATGAAGCGATACGCCGGGTGGCGCTGTTGCGTCCTTTATTTGGTTTGAAATTTTAGTCCCGTGAGCCGACCGAAAGTAGTATGATGATCACGTTGGCGAGCAAAAATACTTCGATCAGATGGCTTGAATTTCCCGTCCGTGCGCGCACCATGCTGGATATTGCTATTCCTGGTCGAAAAATGGATTCCCAAAATGGACTGGTTCACATTGAAAGCGGTACACGTCATGTTTATCAAAAATGCATTTATTATCTTCGCAGGGATTTTTTTATTCGGGCAGACGGCGCTGATTCGGGCAGAAAAACAGCCAGAAAATTGGCAGGCTGAGGTTGTCAAGCTTGATACAGCTTACTGGGCGGCATTCAACCGTGCCGACCCCAAGGGGCTGAATTCCTTTCTGGCTGATGATGTTGAATTCTATCATGACCGTGGCGGCACGCTGATTGGCAAAGCCGCGCTGTCAGAAGTGAACAATGGCATGAGCACGTCCAAAAATCGAATGCGGCGTGAGGCCATTGCCGGGACGGTGCGCTTTTTTCCGATGCGCCAGGGTGATACTATCTACGGCGCGATTGTTTCGGGCGAACATCAGTTTCATATCACAGAAAAAGGCAAACCGGAATCTCTCGCCGGTCGCGCCATTTTTTCGCATTTGCTGCTTCTCAAAGGCGGCGTATGGAAAGTTTCCAGAATTTACAGCTATGAGCATGGTGATGCCACACCTACGAAAAATTCTAAATAAATTTATATATAAAAATTTGTAGAAATAAATTTCTGTGTTAATATGGCCGAATTCTCTTGAATGGAGTCGGATCATGTCTGATGCAGCGATGAATAATCACACGGGCGCGCCCGTTACCGGGGCGGATCACCATAACCGGGTGGTGGAAAAAGAACAATTGTTGGACAATGCGCGCAAGAATATGCATACCAATCTTTCTGCCGCCCGCCGCACGGGTAAAACTTCGTTGATGCGCGAGGTGGTTGGCACCCTCAAGGATGATGGCTGGGTGGCCGTGGAAATTGATTTTTCGCCCTGCCAAACTTTGGCCGAGTTTATGGCCTTGTTTCGGGACAAATTAGAAGCCGCCACCGCAGACAGTTCACCAGTCAAGAGTACACTCAAGGCGGTTTTTGCTTCATTTCCCGGCTTGTTTGACCGGGAAATAGGCATCAATGTATTGGGCAACGAGGTCACATTGGGTGCGTCGGCAAGCAAGGCTGCCCTGCCCCAGGATTTTTCGGTAGCCTTTGCCAAACTGGGCGATGCCATTGAAGCACTGGCCAAGGAATCCAAAGCCAAACGCCTGATCATGGCGCTGGATGAATTGCCGATCTTTTTAAACCGCTACCATGCCAATGCTGGCGATGATCCGCAATTACTGGCCAGCCGGACCTCGGAAATTTCGGCTTTATTGTATGCCTTACGTGAGCAACGGCAGCGCTCCGCCAGTACGGTTTTTTGGCTGCATTGTGGCTCCATTGGTCTGGAGAGCTTTGCCGAACGCCTGAAACTGACCCATGCACTCAGTGGCTTGCAGCAATTTCCACTCGAAGCTTTTAGCCCGGCCCATACCCGTACCATGCTGCAACGGCTTTGGATAGGGAAAGGCCGCAGGGGAGCGATGCCAGTCGCCGCCATTGAACAGATGATTACCCGGCTGGACTGGCTGGTGCCCTCGTTTACCCAGCAACTGTTTCACCTGCTGTATTCGCAGCGCGCTGCTTGGGCGGACCAAGAGCAACCGACGGCGGAAGATGTGGATAATGCCTGGGATGAAATGATTTCAGCCAGGCATCGCAGCGCCTTTAAGCATTGGGATAGCCGACTCGATGAACAACTGGGCAAGGTGGCTGCCGGTCGCGCGCGGATTATCCTTAACGCTGCAAGTAATAGCAAGCGCCAACATACCCGTGCCAGCTTGTTCAATGAAGTCGCTGCACAGCAGCCACAGGCCGATGTCACCATCCTGGAGCAGGACGTGCGCTACCTGCTGGGTACGCTGGAGCGGGATGGTTATTTGGTCGAAAGCCAAAATCGTTATGTTTTCCGTTCGCCGCTGTTGCGTGATTATTGGCAAAAGCACTGTGTGCCGATTGCGCGCAAGCCCACAAGACGTGGGCACCAAGTCGGGAGTGCGATATGAATCAAGTAGCGGCTCCGACACCGATTCGGCATCTGGCGGGCAAGCATAATGTTGGCAAGTTAAGCGATGCCGAAATTACCGATATCTTCTTCGCCCGGCAGCAGGTTTTTGCCGACATCATGGCTGATTTGGCCAGCGCGCATGCTGATGCGGCACCCCAACATCATCTCATCATTGGCCAGCGCGGCATGGGTAAAACCAGTCTGCTGCGGCGGATTGAAGCCGAATTGCGAACCGACGGCTATCGCTCGCGCTTTTTGCCCCTGGCTTTCCCCGAAGAGCAATATATGCGAATCCGGGTCAATTGCCTGTCCGATTTTTGGCTCAATTGTATGGATGCCCTGGCCAACGCCTGGCAGCGCGAAGGGGATGACGCCAAGGCCAAGCAGCTTGATGTGATTATTCGTGGCTTCATGAACAGCAAACTGGCCGAAGCGGATTTGGCTGCTGCCTGCAAGAGCGCTTTTGATCAAGCCATTTTGGACAGCGCACGCCGTCCGGTATTG
>CAMBDR010000499.1 GCA_945864765.1 Janthinobacterium lividum
TGGTATCAAAACCTTCGCGTTGGCCCTGAAACGGGCCATCCGGGCAAATGCGCACACCGCGTGGCTGGCCAAAATAGATATCACCCGTCAATTCGCGCACGATCAAAATATCCAGCCCGGACACCACTTCCGGCTTCAAGGTGGAAGCACCCGCCAGTTCCGGGTAGAGAATCGCCGGGCGTAAATTGGCAAACAGGCCGAGTTGTTTGCGCAAGCCCAAAATCGCTTGCTCCGGGCGTAGTGGGCGTTCCAGCGTATCGTATTTCCAATCGCCCACCGCGCCAAATAACACCGCGTCGGCTTGTTTGGCCAAGTCCAGGGTGGCTTGCGGCAAGGGGTGACCATGGGCATCATAGGCGGCACCGCCAACCAGGGCGCTTTCAATTTCAAATGATTCGCCCAAGGCTTGCAACACTTTGAGTGCTTCTGCGACGATTTCCGGGCCGATGCCATCACCCGGCAAGACTGCAATTTTCATGACTATCCTTCGGTATTTTTAAATGGTATTGGCCAACCATGGCTGAGCCGCCAAATGCCGCTCTTCAAACGCACGAATTTTATCGGCCTGACGCAAACTTAAACCGATATCATCGAGGCCATTGAGCAAACAGTATTTACGGAAGGTATCGATTTCAAATGGATAGCTATTGCTGCCATCCACAGTACGCACCATTTGCTGATCCAAATCAATGATCAGTTTAAAGCCGACAAAGGCTTTCACGGCATCCATTAATTGATCAATTTGCAATTCAGGCAACACAATCGGCAACAAGCCGTTTTTATAGCAGTTATTAAAAAAAATATCGGCAAAGCTGGGCGCGATGATGGCGCGAAAGCCATATTGTCCCAAGGCCCACGGCGCATGCTCACGCGAGGAACCGCAGCCAAAATTTTGGCGCGTCAACAGGATCGATGCACCTTGATAGCGTGGCTGATTGAGGACAAAATCATGGTTCAAAGGGCGTTGCGATGCATCTTGGCCCGGTTCACCGCGATCCAGATAGCGCCATTCATCAAACAGATTCACGCCAAACCCGGTGCGTAAAATCGATTTCAAAAATTGTTTGGGAATGATGGCGTCGGTATCGACATTGGCTCTGTCCAACGGTGCCACCAAACCTTCGTGCAAATTAAATTTTTCCATAGTGATTCACTTATTTCTCATTTACTTCTCATTTACTTTTTCCCTGCGCCTTCGACCACTTCGCCGACTTTTTTGACATCTTTCCCCAAGCCAGCAACCGTATTGCAACCACCCAGCAATAAGCTTACGACGGACAAACTCAACACCAACAGAATTATTTTCTTCATAAATCCACCTTTACCATGCAGACATTGAACAGAGAATACACTTAAGACAAGCGACGCACATCAACAAAATGGCCCGCGATACCCGCCGCCGCCGCCATCGCAGGTGACACCAGATGCGTGCGCCCACCCTGCCCCTGACGACCTTCAAAGTTACGGTTCGAGGTGGAAGCACAACGCTCACCCGGTTCCAGCCGATCAGCATTCATGGCCAGGCACATGGAACAACCGGGTTCGCGCCATTCAAAACCGGCATCACGGAAAATTTGATCCAGACCTTCGCGCTCAGCTTGCTCCTTGACCAAGCCGGAACCTGGCACCACCATGGCCAGCTTGACATTGGAAGCACGATATTTGCCGCGCACCACCGCCGCTGCGGCGCGCAAATCTTCGATGCGGGAATTGGTACAGGAGCCGATAAACACTTTATCGATGCGAATGTCTTCCATCGCGGTATTGGGTTTAAGCGCCATATAGGCCAGCGCTTTTTCCATGGCATCACGTTTGACGGGATCTTTTTCGAGATCCGGGTCGGGCACACGTTGATCGATGGCCAACACCATTTCAGGCGACGTACCCCAGGTCACTTGCGGCTTGACTTCACTCGCATCCAGCGTAACCACCAGATCAAAACGGGCACCGGGGTCAGAGTGCAAGGTACGCCAATAGTCGATGGCGCGCTGCCAATGTGGCCCCACCGGGGCAAAGGGACGGCCTTTTACATATTGCACGGTAATGTCATCGACCCCGATCATGCCAGCACGGGCACCCGCTTCAATGGCCATATTGCAAATGGTCATGCGCCCTTCCATCGACAGGCTGCGAATCGTGGAACCGGCAAATTCAATCGCATAACCGGTACCACCGGCCGTACCAATTTTACCAATCACGGCCAGCACCACGTCTTTGGCGGTCACACCAAAAGACAAAGCGCCATCGATTTGTACCAGCATGGCTTTGGATTTTTTGGCCAGCAAGGTTTGCGTGGCAAGCACATGCTCCACTTCGGAGGTGCCAATACCATGCGCCAATGCGCCGAATGCGCCATGGGTGGAGGTATGCGAATCACCACATACGACCGTCATGCCGGGCAATGTGGCACCTTGCTCTGGTCCAATCACATGCACAATGCCTTGGCGCTTGTCATTCATGTTGAAATAAGTCAGGCCATAGGATTTGACGTTGGCGTCCAGGGTTTCGACTTGCAGGCGCGAAACCGGATCGACAATACCCTGGGCGCGATCGGTGGTGGGGACGTTATGATCGGCGACCACCAAATTGGCAGAAACCCGCCATGGTTGCCGACCTGCCAATTTCAAGCCATCAAACGCCTGAGGGCTGGTGACTTCATGAATCAAATGGCGATCAATATAAAGTAGCGCAGTGCCATCGTCATCTTCGTGAACGATATGCGATTCCCAGAGTTTGTCGTAAAGCGTTTTAGCCATGTCCATGTGATGTAGTGGATTTTGAGAGAAAAAAACGAAGGTGTGCCAAGGCGGCGCAAGAACTCGTCATTATGCCATATTTTTATTCGCTTATCTTGCAGCGCACCAATGAATTCTGGCTCTTTTCCAGGAAGCGCACGGGATTTATTTGGAAATTTGAGGAAAATCCACGCATCAGGCTGCCGCCAAGAAACGCATCTGGTGAAAATACGCCTCGGCTTCGGGCGACAAACCATTGATGGTGAAATGTTCGTCTTCTTGCAAAACTTGTTGATCAACCAAAATACGCAACTTGCCCATTTGATCACTCATGAATAGCACTTCTTCCATTGCGTGGGAAGTCCATTCACCCAACGCCAACTTCTCCAGGCCCTGGATTACTTGCGGTGGAAAATCCCAGGCTTGCGCGATACGGGCCGACAGCAGCCGGGTCAAACGGAAAAAGGAATAGCAGAAGTGATCGGAATCGGGCAACACTTTACCTTGATAGCCATGATCGATCATGCGAAAAGCCACGATCATGCCCACATTTTGGATTAACCCCGCCAAGTACGCGATAAATGGATCCGATTTCATCGGGCCGGACAAAATTTTACAGGCATCGGCACATTTTTCTGACTGCGCCCAAATCTTGGGTGCCACCACCTTGGCAAAATGCCCGGATTGCATATTGATGAGAGGCCGAAACGCAACCCGTGCAATCACCAGGCGCAAGCCATTTTGGCCCAATAACATGACGGCATTTTCGATATTATGGATTGGTTTGGCGGGATGGTAGAACGGACTATTGGCTTCGTGTATCACTTCTGCCACGAGCACGATATCATGCGAAATCTGGCGCGCCAGATCGAGCGCAGAACTGGTTTCATCACGCAGGCTTTTTAGTAACTGGGGAATCACGGCCGGAACACGCGGCACCAGATTGGCGCCACCCGACTCGGACTTGGTGAGCGTTTCAAGGGCCAGCAACACCTTTTTTTCAAATTCAGACGAGGGCAAAGGCGTTTGTTGATGCTGGCCAATCAACCAGCGGTAAAACAAGGCATTCACATCCGAGGCATGATGCAAACGCAAGGTGCGCATGACTTCGGCTGATGGCACTGGCTTGGGCTCGCCCTCGGGGATGCGCACCTTGGCAGGCGCGGCAGGTGTGGCAGATGGCGCAACAGCAACTGGCGCTGCTTCTTCGCCCTTGCCAAACAAACGGCTGATCCAGTTTTTCATATCCACTCATTACTAAGGTAATCAATGCGTCATTTTACCGTGAATAGCGCTTCGATGGCAGACTGGATCGCATCCCGGTCAAAATCCCGGCTCAAATCTCAGCGAAGATTTCATATCAAATGCTGCTGTAACGCCCAGTCAACATGCTCCAATACCAGTGCTGAAGGGTGGGTCAGGCGCGCTTGCAAGGCCGCGACGATGGCCGCATCGCCACGTATACCACTGTGCGCGGCATTCCCCAGGGCCACGGCAATATTACGCAACCACGCCTCGTGGCCAATACGCCGAATCGGGCTACCTTCAAAACGCTGTTGAAATTGTGCCTCATCCCAGGCAAATAATTCAATCAGGCTGGCTTGAT
>CAMBDR010000500.1 GCA_945864765.1 Janthinobacterium lividum
CAATGGTTGCGAAAAAAATTTATAATAGCAGCGCAGCACCGATGTTGCCGGAATTACCCGCATTATCCACATGCATTACCTGACAATCTGGAGAAACCATGTTAAAACTCAACGGCTTTGCCGCCAGCAACTACTACAACAAAGTCAAACTCGCCCTGCTTGAAAAAGGCATCGCCTTTGAAGAAGTCTTAACCTGGACCAACAAATCCGCCGAATTACTGGCAAAATCACCTTTAGGCAAAATTCCCTTTCTCGAAACCGAACACGGAACGATATGTGAATCGCAAGTCATCCTGGAATACCTCGAAGCGGCTTACCCGCAACATCCTTTAATGCCGGCTGACCCGTATGCGGCGGCGAAAATCCGTGAGTTAATCACCTTTATGGAATTGCATCTGGAACTGGTTATGCGCCAATTGCTGCCCGCTGCCTTTTTTGGTGGCAGCGCGTCCGACGAACTCAAAGCCAAGGTTAAAGAATCGATGCAAAACAATGTTAAAGCGTTTGCCACCCTGGCAAAATTTGGGCCTTATGTTGGCGGTGCCGAATTGACCTTGGCCGATTGCTGCGCGGTGTTTCATTTTGCTTTGATCAGCGCAGTCTCAAAGAAAATGTTTGACGAAGATTTGCTCGCACCATTGGCGCTGGAGTCGTACTATCAACTGATGGGACAAAGGCCACATGTGAGCAAAACGCAAGCCGATGCCAAAGCCAATTTTGCGGCATTGATGGGGCAAAGGAAGTAAGTTGCCATAAAAGGTCTGACACAGACGGAAAGACAGTCGTCGATACAGGGCAGGCACGCTGCTAACGCGCCGGCCCTCTTTCCATCACTTCCATCACTTCCATCTTAACCCGGCTTCAAGTGAGCACCTGCTGCGCCAGAGTACGCATTTCATCATCGCTATACACCCGCGAGCGGGTCAAAAAGCGCACGCCTTCCGAACCTTCCAGGGAAAACATACCGCCGCGCCCCGGCACCACATCAATCATCAAATGGGTATGCTGCCAATAGTCAAATTGGGCGCGACTCATGAAAAATGGGCAACCGCCAATCTCCCCCAGTTGAATATCGGCCTCACCAGTTATAAATTCCCCCAGCGGGAAACACATCGGCGCACTGCCGTCGCAACAGCCGCCGCTCTGGTGAAACATCAAGGCACCATGTTTTTGCTTTAATCTGTCGATCAAATCCAAAGCAGCCGCGCTGGCGCTGACCCGACTAATCCAACCATAGGGTGCCGTTTGTACCATCACTACCTCCGCCTAGAAAAATCCGAGTGCATTCGGGCTATAACTGACCAGCAAGTTTTTGGTTTGCTGATAGTGATCCAACATCATGCGGTGAGTTTCGCGCCCGATCCCGGATTGCTTGTAACCACCAAAGGCAGCATGCGCCGGGTAGGCGTGGTAGCAATTGGTCCACACCCTGCCCGCCTTGATGGCGCGCCCCATGCGGTAGGCGCGGCTGCCGTCGCGGCTCCACACCCCGGCACCCAGGCCATACAGCGTGTCATTGGCCAAGGCCAGCGCTTCGGCTTCGTCTTTAAAAGTGGTTACCGAGACCACGGGGCCAAAAATTTCTTCCTGGAAGATGCGCATCTTGTTATGCCCGACAAATACCGTTGGCTGCACATAAAAACCTTCGGCCAGATGGCCTGGCATCGGAGCCAGTGCGCCGCCGCTCAAACAGGTTGCGTTTTCCTGTTTCGCGATATCGAAGTAGGACAGGATTTTTTCTACCTGTTCTTGCGAAGCTTGCGCGCCCACCATGGTATCGGTATCCAGCGGATTGCCTTGTTTGATGGCTTTGACGCGCGCCATGGCACGCTCCATAAACTTGTCGTAAATCGATTCTTGAATCAAGGCGCGGCTAGGGCAGGTACATACTTCGCCCTGGTTAAAGGCAAACAGCACAAAGCCTTCCACGGCTTTATCGAAAAACGCATCGTCGCTACTTGCCACATCTTCAAAGAAAATATTCGGCGACTTGCCGCCCAATTCCCGCGTGACCGGAATAATATTTTGGCTGGCGTATTGCATACTCAAACGCCCGGTGGTGGTTTCGCCGGTGAAGGCGATTTTGGCGATGCGCTTGCTGGACGCCAGCGGTTTGCCCGCTTCCAAACCAACACCATTGACCACATTGAGCACACCGGGCGGCAATAAGTCGGCGATCAATTCCATCAACACCAAAATGCTGACCGGGGTTTGCTCGGCCGGTTTGAGCACCACGCAGTTACCCGCTGCCAAGGCCGGGGCCAGCTTCCAAACCGCCATCAGAATCGGGAAGTTCCACGGAATAATTTGCCCCACCACGCCCAGCGGTTCATGGAAATGGTAGGCCACGGTCTCTTCGTCCACTTGCGAGAGCGTACCCTCTTGCGCGCGTATGCATCCAGCGAAATAGCGGAAATGATCAATCGCCAGCGGAATATCCGCGTTCAGGGTTTCGCGAATCGGTTTGCCGTTATCCACCGTTTCCACATAGGCCAACAATTCCAGGTTGGCTTGCATGCGGTCGGCAATCGCGTTCAACATATTGGCGCGCTGCGCTACCGGGGTTTTGCCCCAGGCATCAGCGGCGGCGTGGGCGGCATCGAGCGCGAGATCAATATCGTCCGCCGTCGAGCGTGCGGCCTGGCAAAATGGTTTGCCGGTGATGGGCGTGACATTCTCAAAGTACTGGCCCTTGACAGGTGGCACCCACTGGCCACCAATAAAATTATCGTAACGCTGTTTAAATACGTGTTTTGCGTCAACTTCTCCTGGTGCGGCATATAACATGGCAACTCCTTATTTTTCCAAATCAACTTTATAAAAATAATGATTCGACAGCAAATCATTTACATAGCCCGTCACTTCTTTGCGCACGGGCGTGGTCAACAAAGCATGGGCCAACATCACCCATGGCGCTTCTTCATGCATCACTTCCTGGGCTTTTTCGTAAATTTTACTGCGCTCGGCTTGCTGCGGTACGATCTTGCCTTTTTGGTAGAGCGCTTCAAACTCTTTATTACACCAGCGCGCCACATTGCCGCCGCCCTTGGCCGCAGCGCAACTTAAATTAGGGCCAAGAAATTCGTCCGGATCGGCATCGGCGCTCCAGCCCAGCATGGCCACCTGGTGCTCGCCTTTTTTCGTGCGTTTCAGGTATTCGGTCCATTCATAGGTGACCAGATTGACTTTGACGCCAATCTTGGCCCAGTCGGCCTGAATCAATTCGCCCATGCGTTTGCCGTCCGGGTTGTAGGGGCGTTGCACTGGCAAATACCACAGATCGAAGCTCAAACCATTGGCAAAGCCGGCTTTGGCCAGCAAGGCTTTGGCTTTGGCCGGGTCGTAAGGGTAATCGACCACCTTATCGTTGTACGACCACAGGCTGGGCGGGTAAGGGTTTTTGGCCTGGCGCGCCGAGCCCTGGTAGACGTTTTTCAAAATCGCGGCGCGATCAATGCCCATGGTCAGGGCTTGGCGCAGCAATTTGTTATCAAACGGTTTTTTCTCGGTGTTGAAGGCGATATAGCCGATATTCAAGCCTTCCAGGGTAATCATTTTCAGATTGGGGTCGGCCTTCATCAGCGCAATATCGGCTGGTTTGGGGTAGGTCATGACCTGGCATTCATTGGCTTTGAGTTTGGCATAGCGCACTGAAGCATCCGGGGTAATGGCGTAGATTAAATTATCCAGCTTGGCGCGGCCACGCCAATGTTGCTCAAACGCTTTATAGCGAATAATGGCGTCTTTCTGGTAAGACACAAATTGGAAGGGGCCGGTGCCAATGGCTTCGGTATCGAGCAAATCCGGGGTGCCGGCGGCCTTCATTTTTTCGGCGTATTCGGCGGATAGAATCGAAGAAAAACTGTGTGAGATGGCGATTATCAATGACGCGTCCGGGTGTTTTAATTTATAGCGCACGGTGTAATCATCGATTTTTTCCACTTTATCGACCACCCCTGCCATGCCTTTGTCTTCAAAATAGAGGAAGGTTTTGCCGGGCAAGGTGGCATGGAACGGGTGTTTCGGGTCGGCCATGCGGTTAAAGCTGAACAGCACATCGTCGGCGTTAAAATCACGCGTGGGTTTGAATTTGGCGCTGGTATGGAATTTGACGCCTTTGCGCAGTTTAAAGGTGTATTGCAAGCCATCGGGTGAAATTTCCCACGATTCGGCCAGCGCGGGCTGCATATTGGTGGTGCCAGGTTCCACCTCGACCAGGCGGTTAAACATCGGGATGGCGCTGGCGTCGAAGGTGGTGCCGGAATTGGAGAGCTGCGGATTAAACGCATCCGGGCTGCCTTCGGAACAATAGACCATGGTTTTGGCGGCGTAAGCAC
>CAMBDR010000501.1 GCA_945864765.1 Janthinobacterium lividum
AGCCACTTTACAAGATGACGGCATCGTCTTGCCAAGTGGCGTTGCACTGATGGGCACCGTGCTGTGGGGCGATGGCGCGCTGCCTGCAATGCAGCCGCATGTGTTGGCAGCGCAGTTCATCCATATCGTGTTGCAAAAATATCTGCCAAGTCGGGCACGCATCGGTGCGTGGGTTTGGCAGGGTTTGATTGTCGGCAGCCCTGATCCCATTCAATTGAAAATGCGACTGAGCCAGTTGGCACGGCTCAGTCTGGATTGGGCGGGGCAAACAGGTGGGCAATATTGGTTGATTGATGCTCTGGAACTGGATCAAGCCAAGGCAGAACGCTTGAACCAGGTTTTTTCAATCAATATCAAGCTCGAAGTGCCTTTGCTTGGGCTGGCGCTTGCAGCAGGCAAGTTGCGGCTGGCCTTGCTGGAAGAAAAAGCTGCGCAGGATTTTGCCCACGCCGGGCAGGATTTGGCAACCTGTCTGAATAATTTATCATTCTATTATGACGAAATGGGCCAGCTCGATACCGCCTTACCCTTGATCCGGCGCGCAATAGAAATTGGCGAAAAACTGGCTGAACAAAACATTGTGGCTTTTGGCCCGGATTTGGCGGCAAGTTTGAACAATCTGGCCAAAATTGCTGGTGATCTGGGTGCCGTCGATGAAGCCGTCGCCGCAAGTAGGCGCTCGGTCGGCATTCGTGAAACCTTGGCGAAACAAGATTTTGCCACGCATGGCCCCGAGTTGGCACGCAGTCTTTCCAACTTATCGGCGCAATTGGCACGGCAGGGTAATCGTGGTGCATCAAGCCTTGTCATTGAGCGTGCCGTGGGAATTTATAGCCAACTTGAGAAACAGGGTTTGAAGTACCCTGAACCAGAATTTGTGGCAATTTTGAATAACTTCGCAATCAGCCTATTGGAAACGGGGCAAACCAAGGCTGCCTTGTTGCTAACACAGCAAGCAGCCCAAATTATCGAACGCGTAGTAGAACAAATCGGCATGGCTTACCTGCCATTTCTGGCACAAACCCAAGACAATTTAGCCAATTGCCTTGCGGCCAGTGGGGACAAGGCTGCTGCATTGGTGGCAAGCCAACGCGCCGTGGCTATTTATGAAGAGCTGGCAAAGCAAAATTTTGCTGCGTTTGGTACCAAATTGGCACACGCGCTCAACAATCTTTCTGCGTTGCTCACCGTTCCACACCAAATAGCGGCAGCATTGGCCGCTGCAAAGCGCGCAGTTGACATCTATGAACTGGTTGCCGTCAGCAATTTTACCGCGTTTGGCCATGACTTGGCATTGGCGTTAAGCAACTATTCCGCGCAGCTATTTGCAGATGGCCAACATGAAGCAGCATTACCATTGGCCCAAAGGGCAGTTGCCATTCACGAAGGGTTGGCGCAACAAAATCCGGCACGGCACAACGTCGATCTGGCTGAAAGTTTATTTACGCTGTATGTCCAAACCAAGGGGGCCGCCAGCGTACCGGTTGCACAGCGGGCCATCACGTTGCTGGAGCCGCTTGCCCAACCCGGCACACCGTTGGCAGAGAAATTCAGGCTTTTGTGCTGGCACGTGCACCAGTCCATCAGCGATGCAAGCAATGTCGCCAGCTTCAAGCAAATCACGCTGCAAAATTTCCGTTGCTTCACGCAAATTTCGATTGATTTGGAACCGGATTTAACCATATTGGTGGCCGAAAACGGGCGCGGCAAGACGGCACTGCTTGACGCTTGCAAGATCGCTCTGTGGCCATTCATCAGCAGTTTTGATCTCTCCCTGCCCGGCACGCAATACGATATCAGCGTTGATGACATTCATTGGCGTAAAGATGCCACGGGCGATTTTGTCCGCCAATTGCCATGCAAAATCACACTCAACGGCAATGTCGGCCTCGCCACCACCCTCCAATGGACACAATTGCGCAGCAGCGAGGCACAAGAGAACGGCATCCAAGGCGACGACGGTGCAAGCTGGCTCAGCCAATGGGGGCGCTTATTGCAAACCGAAATACGCCGCCCGCATCAACCGCCCTTAACTTTGCCCGTGTTTGCCTATTACGGCACAGGTCGCCTGTGGGCGCAACAAGGCAGACAAGCGAGTGGTGGGACGGATTATGGTGATGGCACGGGTAACGGGGCGGGGCTGGGTAACGGGGCGGGTAACGGTGATGGTACGGGTTCGGGCGCGGGTGCTGCTTCGGGGGCAGGTAACGGTGATGGTACAGGTTCTGGCGCAGGGACGGACGACCTCAGCAATGATTTCTATATCCGAACCTTTGCCTACCGCGATTGCCTGGAATCAGCATCGTCTTACGAAAATTTCGCCGCCTGGTTTCGCTGGGCATTTGAAAGCCTGGGGGAAGTCAAGGCCAAAAAAGCCAACACCGCCACGCCTGCCGCAATCTCGCAATGGCAAGACCGGATTTTGGTGGTGCAACAAGCCATTGACAGCCTGCTCAAGGAAAAAACCGGCTGGCATACTCTGGAATACAGCATCAGCCATGAGCGCTCGCTGATTTTGTACAACCACGAGCAACTGCCCATGAAAGTGACGCAATTGAGTGACGGCATACGCAATATGCTGGCCATGGTGGGCGATCTGGCCTGGCGCTGCATCAAACTCAACCCGCATCTGGGCCGCGATGCGGCGCTGCAAGCCAAGGGTATAGTCCTGATTGATGAAATTGACATGCACTTGCACCCTGGCTGGCAGCAAATGGTGGCCGGACAATTACAGGTGGCTTTCCCGAAGCTGCAATTCATTGTCACCACGCATAGCCCGCAAGTGCTCTCCAGCGTACACAAGCGCTGCATACGCATGTTGCAGTCGGAAACGGATGAATACGGCACCCATTTGGCAGTTACTGAACCGCAGTACCAAACACGCGGCGTTG
Source organism: Janthinobacterium lividum (assembly GCA_945864765.1). Classification (GTDB taxonomy): domain Bacteria; phylum Pseudomonadota; class Gammaproteobacteria; order Burkholderiales; family Burkholderiaceae_D; genus CAMBDR01. Next base: position 2,892 of record CAMBDR010000501.1, read on the forward strand.
CCAGTTCCGAGGTGATGGCGCGGGTCATGAAAATTGACGAAATACCTGCCGTACCAGAAGCCAAAAAATTGAGCAAATACCATGCACTGATTCAACAAAACGCCCACGAAACGCCCGAAGGCATCGCGCTGGCCGATGAATTGACGGCGCATTTTGGCAAGGAACATCCGGTCATGCTCGATTGCCAGCGCCAAATCAGGTTGGAAGCATTCAAGCGCAAGGTAGAACAAGCGCGAGGTACGAGCGCGCCAAAAGGTGAACAACATGCATAAGCTAAACCGTGATCCGGTAGCACCCGCATGCCTTGCCAAGTATCAATACGGGCGTGATCGCTGGGGCAGCGGCATTCCCAACCCGGACGAATACGATGCAATTTGGGCCAAATTAAATCAGATGCAAAAACGGCGCTGCGCTTATTGCGAAGCCGCCATTGATGTAGACAACCGCCACGTCGAACATTTTGCAGCCCGAGCTGCCTGGCCACAAGGCACGTTTTTATGGCGCAACCTGTTTGGCTGCTGCAAGCGGGAAACGTCGTGCGGTATTTGCAAGGATAGTCGGCAAACGGCGCGCTATGACTGGAAAGAGTTAATCAAACCCGATGAAGACGACCCGGATGATTATTTTGTATTCGTCAAAGATGGCACCATCACGCCGCGCCTTGGATTAAGCCCTGCTGACGAACGGCGCGCCAAGGAAACCTTGCGCGTACTCAATCTTGATGCCGAATTTGGCGAACTGCGAAAAATGCGCAGAACCCAAATGATGGGTTATATCGCATCAATGGATGCCGTTTTTTCCGTGGTAGCTGACAACCCCGAATTGTTGCCGCTCGCCCACGAAGAACTTCAGGCAATGCTTGCCGAAACCGCAGACTTGCCGTTTGCAACCGCAATCAGGCATGCGTTGGTAAGCATCGCGACGAAAATAGCTTGATCTAGCTTACCTGGCTCATAATCAATTGCCGCTGGCTGCTAAAAGCCCGTTCAAGGCCGGTGATCGGATCAATAAATGCAATCGAGCGCGCCAGCAATTGCAAGGGCTGCGACACATCATCGCCCTTGCAGGGTAGTGCTACCGGGTAAAATGCATCGTTCAAAATCGGCACGCCCAGCGCGGCCATGTGTACGCGCAACTGGTGGGTGCGCCCGGTGACGGGGTGCAACTGGTACAGGGCCAAATTGCCATCATGGCGCAACATGCGAATTTCGGTTTGCGCATTGGCTTCGCCTGCCACTTCGTGCATGCAAAAAAACGGTTTGTCCGGTGCATTGGCTGGCTCAATACGGCTGCGGTAAGTCATCGGCAGCCCTGTCACCCAACCCGAGGTCGAAATCCAGTCAGGGCGTAGCGGTGCCACGGCTTCATACACTTTTTGCACTGCGCGCTCGCGAAACAGCGCCTGATATGCGCCCCGGCTGGCGCGCTGCAGTGA